>JABJDN010000091.1 GCA_018665385.1 Phycisphaerae bacterium
CCTTTGTCAAACGCCATGCCTTCAACATATTCAAGTGTAGTTTCAGCAGTTTTTCCTTCTTCGACTTCAACAACGCCTTCGCTTCCAACCTTGTTGATTGCTTCTGAAATGATATTTGCCAAATCTGTGTCGTGATTTGAAGAAACAAGCGCAACCTTTTGGTAGTCTGTTTTTCCATTGCATGGTGTTGCCATTGCGTTCACTGCTTGAGTTGCAGCAGTGGCAGCCGCAGTAATTCCACGTTGCACAGTAACTGGGTTTGCACCAACACCTACGTACCTAAGACCATTACGGAATATAGCATCCGCAAGAATAGTGGCTGAAGTAGTGCCATCGCCTGCTACGTCTGCTGTTTTCTTCGCTACTTGATGTACCATTTTTGCGCCCATGTTCTGGAACGCTTCGGGTAGCTCTATTTCTTTTGCTACAGAAACGCCATCTTTTGTGACGCTTGGTCCACCAAAAGATTTTTGTACAATCACATTACGGCCAGCTGGCCCCATTGTGATGCCAACTGCTTTTGCCATTCGCTCAATGCCTTCACGAAATTCTTCGTGTGCTGCATTTTCATATTTCATTTGTTTTGCTGTCATAGTGTTATCTCTTTTCGAGTGTAATTAGCCAATCATCCCAAGCAATTCGCTTTCGCGAACGATGAGGTGAGCTGTTCCCTTGATTTCAATTTCAGTTCCTGAGTACTTCCCAAAAACTACAACGTCGCCCTTGGTAACGCTTGGCTTTACACGCTCGCCGTTATCAAGTAGTTTGCCTGGACCAGTCGCTACGACTTTGCCTTGCATTGGTTTCTCGGTTGCTGATTCAGGGAGAAAAATACCAGACTCTGTCTGAGTTTCTCGTTCGAGGGGTTTAATTAAAATTCTATCTTCAAGTGGTGTTACTGCCATTGTTTTTTCCAGTCTATTGTTTGTTATGTACTAAGGTTGTTGTGTTTACGTTGTGTTCGGTGGTTACGGAGGTTTCGTTAAAAGCCCATGCCACCCATCCCAGGCATTCCGCCCATACCAGGCATACCACCCATACCAGGCATGCCACCACCCATACCGTCCATACCAGCTCCAGCGTCATCGCCTTCTTCTTCGGGGACAGTAGTAATGATGCAATCAGTCGATAAAAGCATGCATGCAACGGATGCTGCATTTTGCAATGCACATCGGTCTACCTTTGCAGGAGTTAGCACGCCGTCTTCAAGCATGTCGCAATATTCAAGAGTAAGTGCGTTAAACCCTGCGCTACCTGTCATTTCAGATACTTTCGCAACAACCACACTGCCCTTGGCACCTGCATTATCTGCAATAGTTTGCAACGGTAACGTAAGCGAGTCGTGAATCACATCTACGCCAATCTTTTCATCACCAGTTGCTGAAGAACGTATTTTCTTGAGTGCGTCCTTGGCGCGAATAAAGCTAATGCCTCCGCCTGGAACTACGCCTTCTGCAATTGCAGCGCGAGTAGCGTGCAGAGCATCTTCAACTCTTGCCTTGCGTTCCTTCAGTTCCGCTTCAGACGCAGCACCAACATTAATTTGCGCAATGCCGCCTGCAAGTTTTGCAAGACGTTCTTGCAGTTTTTCGCTATCGTAATCTGATGAACTGTTTGAAATTTCCATACGAATTCGTTCGATTCGATTTGTAATTTCTTTTGTTGTACCAGCGCCTTCCATGATTGTTGTCTCTTTGTTTGTGACTTCAATCTTCTTTGCTTGGCCTAGTTGTGTAAGGCTTATCTTTTCAATATCGATTCCAAGATCTTTCATTATTGCTTCGCCACCGGTAAGCACTGCAATATCTTCAAGCATTGCTTTTCGACGGTCGCCATAGCCCGGAGCTTTCACAGCAACGACTTGTAAGACGCCTCGCAACTTGTTAATAACAAGTGTAGAAAGCGCTTCCCCAGAGATGTCCTCTGCGATGATTAAAAGAGGACGTTTTGATTCCATTACTTTTTCAAGCAATGGAACGATTTGTTTTGCGGTTTCAAGTTTGTCTTCATAAATGAATACAAGCGGCTTTTCCAAAATAGTGGTCATGGAATCTACATCAGTGACAAAGTTTGGGCTTAGGAATCCACGATCGAATTGCATGCCTTCAACAACGTCGATTGTAGTTTCAAGGCTCTTTCCTTCTTCTACAGTAATAACGCCATCTTTACCAACTTTGGAAAAAGCATTAGCCATTATTTTGCCAATGGAAGCATCGTTGTTCGCAGAAATAGTCGCAACTGATTCAATATTGTCATCTACTGCTTGCGACATATCTGTAATTGATTGCGTTACTGAGCTAACCGCTTTGTGAATACCTCGTACCATTGCGTTCGCATCGCACCCTGAAGCAAGATGCCGCAAGCCGCTTTTAAATATCGCTTCTGCTAGCACAGTTGCGGTCGTTGTACCATCGCCTGCATCATCCGAGGTTTTTGCAGCAACTTCTTTCACAAGTTGTGCACCTTGGTTCTCGACTTTGTCGCGAAGTTCAATTTCTTCAGCAACTGTTACGCCATCTTTGGTGACTGTAGGTCCGCCCCACGCTTTATCCAAAATAGCATTCCGTCCGCGAGGTCCCAAAGTGGACTTCACCGCTGCCGCTAGTTTTTCCACACCAAGTAACATTTTTTTTCTAGCTTCAACATCGAAAGCCAATTCTTTTACTGCCATGCGTAATCTCCTGAGTTTTGGGGCTTGTATTTAAAAGCCCGAACTCTCTTCCTTTCATTTCAAGGGCACGCTGCCCTTTAAGTCTGTTTGCCAATATACATACAAATAGAATGCCACAAATAAGCCCCTAACTGTTAAAAAAACTCGTTTCAGGCGTAATGTTCCGCCAAGCACACGCTCACATCCTGCATCCCCTGCCATCGTGGCAGACTGCCCGAAGATACTCGCTCAAGTATAGGATTATTTGATATGCAGCAAATCGCTCAGAGCTGGTGGCGGGGCGACTAACGCCTGCCGAATCCAGATGGTATTTCGAAGTAAATACCCCAAACCAAAGACAATCAACGAAAGGCTCATAATCATAACTATGAGTCCAAACATTGCAAGGTTCGTATCTCCCGGCGAGGCAATAATCAACGCCCTGCCAATGAGAACAAACACGAGTGCAACCAGCAGATCATTCATTCGCTGGCGACTTCCTTGTGCTTGCCTAAAAGCCCTACTCCGAAGCCCAAGCCTTGGAACTAATTTTTTAAACCCTGAGAATACGATGCCAGCTGTAATTGCAGGTAAACAGGTATCAAACAACATCGCCATTGGTCCGCTCTGATTAGATTGAACGAACAATACAATGTACGCTAAGAACATACTGCCAGACCAAACAAGCAAGCCGGTACTTGTCAACGATAGACCACCTCTGCAACCAACAAGTTCTTTATGAGAATACATCGAAATCATTGGCAGAAGAGCGACAAATGCAAGCAACCCGAAACAGGCCGATGCAAGAACCAATGGCTTTGCCGGAATTGATTGAAGAACATGGGGCAACGAGATAACTGGTGCGTGAATAAGAAGTGCTGTAATTGCTAGAAGAGCCGAAAGTAAATATGCTGCAACAACAGCAGTTATAGAGTTGCCAACTCGTTTTGGAAACTGAATCGGAGAAAGGCGCCGAGCAGCAGGGTCTATAGATTCAATAATTGTAAGCCGAATTGGTTCGCCGCATTCTGGGCAATTTGTATCTGCTAACATTCCACGCAACTCATACCCACAACGAGAGCATTCAAGCGATAACGCAACTGCCATACCTTGCAGGCCTTCAACGATTGGAGATTTAGCTTGTTCTTGTTCCATAGTAAAACGCAACTAAAACCGCTTTTAGGGGTTTATCACTCCTATATCTGGGTAGTTGCGATAATACCCATCATAATCTAACCCATACCCAACGACAAATTCATCTTCAATTTCAAAACCAATATGCTCGCATGGAACATCCATTGCAGACTCCAACTTCTTTCGAAGGAGTACGCATGATTGAATAGACTTCGGATCTAACTCTTCAAGTTCTCTCCGAATGCGCGTGAGTGTTTTGCCAGAGTCAAGAATGTCGTCGACAAGAAGTACGTGTCTGCCTGTTACATCTGGTAGTTTGCCGAGCGTTAGATCATTATTACTTTTAGTAGACTTCCCGACATAACTACTCGCCGTCATGAGTTGAATTCTAATTTTCATAGGTAAGTATCGCATGAGGTCAGCGACAAAAATAAGTGCTCCGGTCATTACCGCTACAAGCACAATTTCTTCTTCTTTATCTAATTCCTCAAGGCTTTGAGAAATTGCCTCTCCGAGCGTTCGCACGCGATCAGAAATAGCGCCTCTTGCAATTAGAATTCTTTCGATGTCTGCTTTCATGTTAACTTCCTTAAGCTTGCAACCATGTTGATGCTACATAGGCAAAACCAAGCAAGGTTGAGAATGCCACTGAGTCTGTAATCATAATGAGAAAGATAGCGGATGCTTGCGCTGGATCGGCGCCTAATCTTCGCATAATGAGTGGAATTGCGGCGCCTGTAAATGTGCCAACACCCATTGAGACTACCATTGCACACGCAAATACAACGCCAAGTCGAGCTGGTTGCTCCTCGCCAAAAACCCAGAGCAAGAGCGAAGTGAAACCACCGATAGTCACTCCTGCAAACAAGCCAACAAGTAGTTCTCTGCGCATAAGCGGCACTATTCGGTCTTTTCGCACTTCATCAAGGACTATTCCGCGCAGTGTTACAGCGAGGGCTTGGTGGCCCGCATTACCCGCCAATGCAGCTATGAGCGGCATGAAGACTGCTAAAAGAGCTACCTCCTTAATAAGCCAATCAAAACTCAAAACTACATACGTTGCGGGCAACATCATAAGCGCAGAAGAAATCAGCCACGGCATACGGCCACGTAGTTTTACAGACAAGCCAGAATAAACGGCCTCGCCTGCACCCGCACCAACTGTTTTTTGTACGTCTTCTGTTTGTTCTTCTTCGATAATATCAATCACATCATCAACCGTAATAATTCCAAGAAGCCGATTCGATGCGTCGATCACTGGAAGCATTTCGTACCCGTACCTATCAAATTCTCTTGCTACTTGTTCTCGGTCAGTATTGCTACGCACGGCTGCAACTTTGGTTTCCATTGATTCAGCAACAGTCGCAGAAGACTGACCAATCAAAAGAGCGCGTAAACTTACAACTCCTACAAGTTCGTCGAGTGTATTTGTTACAGGTAATTCCTGCACATGCTCTGGCAATTCTCTTAGTCGCAACACTTCAACAACTTCTGTAATTGTTAATGTTTCTTCAAGAGAAACAAAATCCGTAGTCATTATTCCAGCTGCAGATTCTTCTTCGTAATCGCAGAGTTGGCGCAACTTTCTAGACGAGGTCACTGGCATACAGTCAAACAGCGGCTCTACATGTTCTCCATCTAGGCCGCGAACAATCGAGACAGCATCGTCAGGTGCCATGATTGCTAGCAATGTTGCAGCGTATTCCTTGCGGTTGTCATCAATCAAGTCTTCAATAATGGTGACAGCAAGCGGAACTTCCATCTCAGACAATGCTTCAGCTGCTGCATTATCCTCCATCAATTCGATAACTTCTGCTGCTTCTACATCATCAAGATCTTCAAGGGTATCTGCGGCATCTGCAGCTTTCTGCTTTGTTACAGCTGTAGCAAGTGCGGAGATATCAATAGTGTGCGAAAGCAACTCTGCAACGTGTTTGTCCTCTGCTGACACGTCTTGGGGCAATTCCACGCCTGAGTCTTCTTCGAATGGCGGTTTTTTGCTACTCATAGAGCATAATTGTATGAGAGCAAGCTCATGAGGGTATACGCTTAAAGAGGCATGCCGTTGCATTAGGAGGGCCAGAGACACCTTGAACTTGCACAACCCACTCTTTTTAGATGAATTTTAAAAACAGCGCTTTGCATCGTAACTGTTTGTATAGCAATGGTTTATGTCGCTCCATTTGCTTTAATTTGCGAAATATGGTAGAATGGCTCGGCTATGGCAACATCAAAAACAACAACGAAAAAAACGGCTAAAAAACGCACTCCGGCTAAGAAAAAGGCCTCTACTTCAAAGACTACATCGCCTTCGATTAAGACGTTTTCTGCGGCAGTTGAGTACCTTCAAAATCAAACAAATTATGAGCGAAGACGCAAAGTAACCTACAACAAAGACACCTTTAAGCTTGATGGAATGCGCAAGTTGCTTACAGCACTTGGAAACCCACAAGAAAAAGTTGCCATGATTCACGTTGCGGGCACTAATGGCAAAGGGTCTACGGTTGCAATGATTTCGTCAATGCTCATGGGGAACGGGTATACCGTTGGTGCATACACATCTCCGCATCTCATTGATATCCGAGAACGTATCGTTGTTAACAACGAGATGATTGGTGAAGAGCCCTTTACTTCACTCATTAAAGATGTTGTAGAAGCAGCGAGTGACCTTGATTTTTCGCCGACCTTTTTTGAACTGGTCACAGCAACAGCATTTAAATATTTTGCTGAACAAGCAGTCGACATTGCAGTTATCGAAACTGGGCTTGGCGGTCGACTCGACTCCACAAACGTTATTACTCCGCTCATGACGTTGCTTACAAAAATTGATCTTGAGCATACGCATTTACTTGGCGACACTGTTGAAGATATCGCGCGTGAAAAAGCGGGCATTTTCAAAGCTTCCATCCCAGCAATTAGCGCAGCCCAAAGCGAAGAAGTTATAGCAGTGTTAAGGCAATGTGCAGAAGAAACAAAAACTTCGGTAAACGTTATCGCTCAAGACATTGAGTTTAGCGCACGGTTTGGCGGTGGCCCAGACGGCAAACAACATACTCGAATTTGTGTTATCACAGAAGATGCGCAGTACATGCATATTCCGGTTCCACTCGCTGGCGAACACCAAGCGACTAACTGTGCCCTTGCCGTATCTGCTATTAACGAGTTGAAAAAACTTGGATACGCTTTTGAAAATATAAAAATGTACGACAGCCTCGCGACTACAACAATAAGCGGTCGCATGGAAATGGTTTGGGATCGACCAAAAATTCTCGTCGATGTTGCACACGACCCAACTGCATTGCAAGCACTGATCAAATCGGTAGGTGCGCATGTTCCATACGACTCTATGATTTGTGTTTTTGGCGCAGCGCAAGATAAAGACATCGATGCAATGCTGCAAAAAATATCTCTAGGAGCTGACAAAATCATCTTCACGCAAGCGAAGGGCCACCAACGGGCGGCAGAGCCAAAAATACTCCAAAAGAGATTTGCTGAAATCAGTGGCAAGATGACCCAAATTGCTAATACGCTACCTGAAGCACTTGAACTAGCTGCCCAAGCAGCAAGCCAAGAAGATTTAATCTGTGTCACCGGTGGTTTTCACATCGTGGGCGAAACGAAATCACATCTCAGGCAAATTGCTGCGAAAAAGAAGTGAGGTCTGGGGTATCCTGCCCCACGTATGACCAGTGAACCAGACAATACTATTTTGCATAACTATTGTGCAGAAACTGCCAACGAATTAGAAACTCGTTGGCAATCGTGCTGGGCAAGGGACGATGTATACGCTGTAGGCAATCCAGGAGACGCTGGCTTCGATGCAAAGAAACCAAAATTTTATTGCCTAGATATGTTTCCGTACCCAAGCGGGGCTGGTTTGCATGTTGGTCATCCAGTGGGCTACATAGGAAGCGATATCATTTCAAGGTTCAAACGAATGGGTGGATACAACGTTTTACACCCAATGGGCTGGGACGCATTTGGATTACCCGCTGAACAATATGCTATTGAAACTGGTGTACACCCTGCGATTACAACAAAGAAAGCAATTGATACGTTCCGCGACCAACTGCAACGTATTGGTTTTAGTTACGACTGGTCTCGCGAGTTTGCAACTATTGATCCCGACTATTACAAATGGACACAATGGATTTGGTTGCAGGCGTACAGCGCGTGGTTTGACCCAACATCGCAAAGTGCAAAACCTATATCGACGCTCATGGAGGCACTTGAAAAAGGTGACATCGTTCCTGAAGACGCAAATTGGGAAAGCAAAACTGCCGTTGAAAAGGCTGCGTACGTTGATACAAAACGAATCGCGTACTTGGGCGAACAAGTTGTTAACTGGTGTCCAAAACTTGGAACTGTACTCGCAAATGAAGAGGTCATAGACGGCCGAAGCGAGCGAGGCAGCCACCCCGTTGTTCGACGACCTTTGAAACAATGGATGTTTCGTATAACTGCATTTGGTGACAGATTACTCGAAGACCTAGAAGATTTGGATTGGCCACAATCGACGAGGCGGATGCAACAAGAGTGGATTGGCAGAAGCGAAGGTGCGGATGTCAACTTTGCACTTGCAAACAGCGACGATTCAATTCTTGTTTACACTACAAGGCCAGACACGCTCTTTGGTGTTACCTTCATGGTGCTTGCCCCTGAACATCCGCTTGTTGCAGAGGTGCTAGAAAACCCTCCAAGTAGTATGGATGTAACAAGTGTTGAAGCGTATGTCACCGAGGCAAAAAACAAATCAGACATTGATCGAATGATCGACCAAAAAGAAAAGTCCGGTGTATTCACAGGTCTACAAGCAATCAACCCTGCAACGGGCGAGGAAATTCCTATTTGGATCGCTGATTACGTTCTCATGGGATATGGTCATGGCGCAATTATGGCTGTGCCTGCACACGACCAGCGTGACTTTGATTTCGCAGAAACATTTGACATTCCTATACGAGAAGTCGTTCGACCAACAAGCGGAGAAGACGAGTCTTGTTTCTCTGGGAATGGCGTCGCAATCAACTCGGCAAGCGATGCAGTCTCTATCACAAACAAAACAACTAATGATGCAAAACAAATAATTATTGCATGGCTTGAAAAAGAAGAGATAGGTTCTGCAAAAGTTAATTTTCGATTACGCGACTGGCTTTTTTCAAGGCAGCGGTACTGGGGCGAACCATTCCCGGTCGTATTTGACGAAGAAGGTTTGTACTACCCAATCCAAGAACACAAACTTCCCGTCTCCCTTCCAAATCTTGAAGACTACACACCAGTAGAGTCAAATGATCCGCAGCCGTTGCTTTCGAAAGCGACTGATTGGCTGCACACTACAGCGGGCGAAGCAGGTGTTGATCCAGCACTCTTACCGCCAGAGACGCCTGTAACTCGCGAGTCAAATACGATGCCCGGCTGGGCTGGTTCATGTTGGTACGAAATTCGTTTCTGCAGTCCTCACGACGACGCGCGATTCGTAAACAAAGAGGCAGAAAAATACTGGATGGGGAACGGGATTGATTTGTACATTGGTGGTGCAGAGCACGCCGTCCTTCACTTGTTGTATGCGCGGTTTTGGCACAAACTGCTGTTTGATTTAGGCAAGGTCGAATGCAATGAGCCATTTCGAAAATTGTTCCATCAAGGGCTACTTACAAGTTTCTCCTTCCAACGGAAAAATAAAACTCTTGTGCCTTCGAACTTGGTTGAAGAACGGGACAAAAAGTTTTATGAAATTGAAACAGGCGAAGAACTTGAACGCGTCATTGCAAAGATGAGCAAATCGCTTCGCAATGTAGTGAACCCAGACGATGTCATTGCCGATTATGGCGCAGACACGTTGCGTTTGTATGAAATGTACATGGGTCCGCTCGAGGCGTCTGCGCCTTGGAACACTCGCGATATTGTTGGCGTGCATCGTTTTCTTCAGCGAGTTTGGCGACTCGGTATAGACGACCTTACTGGCGAACTTTGTAGCAATTTAGCAAACGAAGCAAACGAAGATGTAGAGCGCGCATTGCACGCAACAGTTTCAAAAGTGACTGATGATATTCCAAAATTAGCATACAACACAGCAATCGCTTCAATGATTGAGTTTGTAAATACTTCTACCTCTGCTGGTGCATTAACTACTGGGCAACTTGATACGTTCCTTCGAATACTCTCTCCCTTTGCACCCCATATTGCACAAGAGCTGTACACTCGAATTGGCGGAGATGGCTATGTTGCTTCCCAATCGTGGCCTACATTTGATCCTAAAATGCTACTTGCAGATGTTATAGAAATGCCCGTGCAGATTATGGGGAAAGTCCGTGGTCGAATTTCTGTGCCAGCGGGTGCAAACCCGAAAGAGGTGGAAGAGATTGCTCTACACGACGAACAAATCGCAACTCTGCTTGAAAATATAACTGTTCGGAAAGTAATTGTTGTGCCAAATAAAATTATTAACATAGTTGCAAACTAATTCATGGTAGATGACTTTAATATTTTAGAGTTTGCTGGTTTAAACGACGACAAGCCTTGGGAATTAAAAGAACCAACGCCAACTGATTTGCGTGCGGTTGTGCTTGGCGATTCGCTCTGTTCGATTGAAGAACTCGGTGCTTGCGTCGCGAATGTTGTTGGCGATACAATCGAAGCAGAAGAATTGCAACCTCCCGGAGACGATGTTCCATGGGCACTACGAGTACGGATAGAAGATGTGCCAACAGACATTATATTTTGGGTAGAGCAACTCAGCGAAGCAACAAAAACAGAATCGAAAGTAGATTCAGGGTGGATTCTCGCTCTGCAAACCGTGCTCCATCCGGGAGATCCTCTCACTCATTTATCAAATCTTATTCGTTTGTTTGGCAGCTTGGAACTTCCTGTTCATAGTGTGTGCGATATAGCCACAGGACGATGGTTTCCAAAGGATAGTATTCAAAAAGTGTTCATCGATTCAGAAATCGAGCCGCCCGAAGAAATTCTATGGATTACTCGGCTCGTCGAAGCCCCAGAAGATGTAGAACCTGAAGACAGGTGGGCATGGATTTCTACGCATGGATTAAATCGTTGCGGACGTGCTGAACTTGAGATGTTTGGTGTGCCGGGTGGTGTAAGCACTGAAGCGGTTCACCTTGTTGACGGTCTCGCACCGCTTGCTCTTGAAACTGCGTTGCCACCAGAAGGGCAACCTATTTCACTTGGCTCTCAACTTCTTATGTCGCTTATGCCGTGCAACCAAGCGCTGAACATGCTTGAAGAAGGAATGCCCGGTCTTGAAGACCACAACACTCCAACAGTTGCTATTACGGCACCAGATGGCGCAAAGGTATTTCCAGAACATGCACTCTTAACGTTGCGGCAAGGCGGAACGTCTATCATGAAAACCCTACGAAGCACGAACAGGCAATCATTGCATGCGCAAAATACCTGGGACTTACTCGTTTCTGCAGTGCACCAAATTGGAAAAAGTGAACACGCTGCATGCCTTGCGCAAGTTCCATGGGCAAACACCGATGATCCTGATTCCCCAAGAGAATATTTGTGGTTCACAGTGGAAGAAGCTACTGATACGCATGTAGTTGGAGTACTTGCACACACACCCGCTCTTGTTACCACACTTGAAGAAGGTCACAGAGAAACCATCCTTAAAGAAGACTTGTCAGATTGGATTGTGCTTACTCCTGTTGGACCGTTGGGCCCAAGCGAAAGCGAATCTATTCTTACGTTCTTAGATCAATTTAATAATTGAAGTATCGCAACTAGCGCGCCAGATAACAATGCAATAAGCACGCAAAAGAAAGCGATCATTGCAAGGACGGGCATTCCTTTTTCTGCATAGGGCGAAGTGTTGTCTTTGCCAAATGACTCAAATTCATCCCAATCTATATCAATAGAATGCCGTTTGTTTTCAAGAAGGATCTCTCTTGCAAGCTCTACATCGTCGCTTTGCACTTGCAGTGGAACACCCTGTCGACCTGCCGACAAACCTATGCCAATTCCAACTGTTGGTGTTGCGAAAACAAATGCATCTATTCCGTTGTCCCGCAGGACAATGGCAAGAATATTTGCTTCAAACTCGGTTGGTGGCGTTACAAGTGTTACTAAATCTTTACTCATGCGAAACTATCCTCGTCGCGGTTCGGTGGCTGTATGACTTCAATAACCCGTTCCACACGTGGCAAGAACCAATTAAGTTTACGTTCAATCATACGCAAAAAAGTTGAGCCACGGACAACGCCAAAACTTCCCGTTTTGTGAATCGGGATAACACTCTCAACAATCATTGCTTCAATCATAAGCGATGGAAAAATAGTTCGCTCAGATGCCATCATAGGCAACTTTGTAAATTGGTCGTAGGCTTGCACCATCGACTGAATTGTGTGCCCACGAAACGAGTCAGGCCAGTTCTCTACATCTGCCGGGGAGCCCATGCGCATAGAAAACTGCAATGCGCCGTTTGCTATATCAGTTATTCGAGGGCTCAATCGAAGAGAGTCAAAGTCTATGACCGCGATAATTTCGCCATCTTTGTAAAGCGTATTTCCAGGGTGCCAGTCGCCATGCACAATATTTGTTGGCAGCGAAGTAAACCCAACTCGTTCCACTGCTTTGTGAGCATGTTCAAATTGCTCACGTAGGAATGCGATCGTGTCTGCTATTCCTTCAAGTTCTTCTTTTGACTCGTGTTGGGCAAGGACGTCGTTCAGTTCGGAAATAACACTAAAAAATACTTCTCCTTGGTGGTACGTATTTGTTTTTATGTCCGACTCATAGGAAAAAGAACGGAGGATATCGTGAAAGTGCGTAAGAATTCTTCCCGATTCTGCTGCCGCTGGGTTTGATTTGTCGAATCTGTTTCCGTTGATGAATCGAAACAGTTCGTAGATTCTTCCTTCGTGTTCTACAAAAGTATTATCGTCCATGGTCGAAACAAGTCCTGCGACCGGAAAACGGTGCGCTTCAAGTTCTATCTGAACGCTATGCGCAAACTCGACTTGCGACCGTACGTCGTGCCCTAATGCTCTGCGTTTGAGTAAATATTTCCCCTTCGTAGTGCCAACAAGTATTTTAGCAGCTCTTCGTGAACCTTTTTTGTAATCAGCAATGCGTTCGATTGCGCCTACGTCGTATCGGCTTAACACAATTGCAAGATCTTGTCCTTCAATTGCTTCTGAAACTGTGGCATCGTCAACCAATGGACCAAGCCGAGGTGTGGTATCTATGTTGTCCGATTCGTGCGTCACAGGTGTATTGTACTTGCCTCGCCTACTACGACAGGTCTGGTCCACAAGTTAGGCGCTCAAGAGTCTTTCATCTGTATGATTTCTGCTTCGTTGTTACGAAACCAACGATGGAATAAAGGACCTTAACCCAATGTATCTGTTGCATGCGCGGTCGTATCCATTACCAAGCAACTGTTAGGGCCAGGTCCTTCTTAACTCTCCTGAAAAACTACACGCAACGTGCGATAGTACTTTTTCTGTGTGGTAATTTTTTTCGATTGGGCTAGATCCGTCGGCCATACTGTCATTCGGCGTTTTGGACTTGCTCTTTGATACGATCGACAGCGCCTTTAATTTCTACAATACGGCGGCTTGTATCACCGTCTTGGCATTTGCTTGCAATGGTATTCGATTCTCGCAACATTTCTTGCGCAAGGAAGTCAAGTGTTCTGCCAACTGGTTCGCCGTTCGTGTTTGAAATTAACTCTCTAAACTGCACAAGGTGCCCCGACAATCGTGATATTTCTTCAGCGATATCTGTTTTTTCTGCAAACATAGCAACCTCGCGCAGTAAATCTTCGTCTTTCACGTTTTTGCCAATTTCAGATAGTAACGACTGTAATCGCGTGCGCAATCTGTCTTGATACTCTTGAACGATTTCTGGCGCTCGTTCTTTAATACAAGAAAGATCTTCTTCTATTTTTGTCAGATGTAGTTCTAAATCTGCTTCAAGTGTTTCGCCTTCGCGTGTGCGCATGGAGATAACATCGTCGCAGGCTTGGTCAATCAATTTCAGAAGAGAATCTTTTGTACGGCTTGCAACTTCGTCCTCTGCGTCGCTCGCCAGAACTCCTGGAAGGTGCAATAATCGAGCCATATCAATGTGCGCATCGGCGTTCACAGCTTGTAACTGTGCAATGTAATTACCAAGGACTTCTTTGTTAATAGTTGCAATGCCGTGCTCAGAAGTATCTGAAAATTTCACAGTAACTGTAACACTACCCCTCGATAATTTTTTAGAGATCGCAATATCAATCGCTGTTTCAATACTTTGCAACGGATCTGGAAGACGCACACTTGCTTTATA
>JABJDN010000188.1 GCA_018665385.1 Phycisphaerae bacterium
ATAAAATCGCACATGCGTGGTAAAGATTTAGCTGAAGAAACAAAACGCATTTGCTCTATTGGCAGACTAACACCTGATCAATGGATGAAGAATGCTGTTGGTAGCGGCATTAAAGCAAAACAATTAATTGATGATGCAAAAGATGGGATGGAGTTGATTTAATCCCAGACGTATATTGGCCCGTAATCGTCCATCTCGAGAGTGAACCCAAGCACAGCATCGTCGGGTGAATCGGATTCGTCTTCGAAGATTGTGTCTTGCGAAATACCGTCGAAGCGGCGCCATCTAGAATTAATTGTTGTCCCTTCAACAAACTCAATTGAGCCATCAGAGTTGTACACCCACCCTCTCCACGTTCCGTCATCGTCAAGTGTTACTGAATCTGATTGCTCAATGCCATCTTTTGGCCCACGATTTCCAAGAATTGGAAAGGATCCTGCTCGACCATTCCAACGCTTTTCAAGTCTGTTTCCCCACAATGGCATGTGAGCAAATGAAACATTAAACGTCTCGTTTAAATCGGCTGAGAAGTTTGAGTCCCAAAATCGCGCTCGGTAATCTGGAGTTGCTAGCTCAACCCAACTTGGATCAGTTTTAGATATAAGTTGCTCTGCGTTCACCATGTTTTGCAACAACATTGCTGACCAAAAGTTTGCGGAAGTATTGTCGCGAATATCATCAGAGCGTGACAATGTACTTGGCGTTAAATATTGGCCACTTGTAATCGCATCCATCATCAGTGATTTACCGATTGTCTGTAACTGAATCTGGTCCATCATGCCCCATACAGAAGTCGCCGTCGAAGTACCTTTCCCGCCAGTCACCGCTTTTTGAACGGATGACATGTAAATTGACATCAGCACAACGATACATCCAAGAGTAACCAAAATGCCAATAAGTGATAACCCGCGAGTGGTAGTGTGTTGCATAGTAGGTATCATTCTTTCGTGTTGAGTAACTCTTCAATGCGAGCAGTAATTTCTTCGTCGAGGGGTTCTACTCTAGAACCAAAGAAAGCAACTGGTGTGCCGTTTTTGTCTATAAGATACTTACCGAAATTCCATTGCGGCACAGCATCGGTAGCTTTACATAATGCGCTGTATACAGCGCATTGCGAATCGCCTTCGATGACACTCACTTTTTCCATGATTGGAAAGTTTGCGCCGAACCCAGATGCACACGAAAGTATGTCGTCTGCATTACCTGGCTCTTGCCCACCGAAGTCGTTACACGGGAAGCCAACTACTGAAAACCCTCGCTCTTTAAACCGTTCATGCAAGGCTTGAAGATCTTCGTACTGCGGAGTAAGCCCGCACTTACTTGCAAGGTTCACCACTAGTGTCACAGTCCCGTCGAATGCGTCTGCATCGACATGGGCACCATGTACATCGCGTATAGGGTTAGCATATATATTCATAGTAGTTTCCTTTGAGGTTGGCACATCAAGAATGCGAGAATCGCATGCTGATAAAAATGGCAATACTGTAGTTAACACGGCACGTAATTTATTCATTTGTTTTGCTCTTTTTGAATTCCGGAAGAAGACAGTCAATTGATTTATCAAGCAGCTCATACTCTTTGTTTTCTTGTGCAAATTGTTTTTCGTCACTCGGAAATAATACTGGACCAGGGTGCACGAAACGGACTACACCTTCTGAATCTACAAGAATAGAAAAACTCGTGGCGCTTCTTTTACCAGACGCAAGCCACCATTTTCTTAATTGTGACCAATCTTCATCAAGCACAATCTGACCGTTGAATTTACGTTCCTTGGCCCAATCAACGACTTGCTCAATCGAAATTGATTCTGAAGTTTGTTTGGGATGGTAGACACCAACAACTTTAAGGCCCCTGTGTGCATATTTTTCTCTCAATGCATCTAGTGCCGGCAAACTTGCTTCGCAGTGCGGGCAAGTATCTGTCCACCAACGGTACAGGGTGAGAGGTGCGCTAAATTTTCCAAACGATGGCTCTTCAAACGTTTTGCCCACTAATTCTTGCCCACCTCGCGTACTAGGCAGTAGTTCATACTCTGGTTCACTGAGAAGCGCTGTTACTATTTTATTGCCCTGTGTAGTAGAGAGTGAAAACCCATTAAATTGCACTACACCTTTTTTATCAATAATCACAGTCCAAGGTGTTCCGCCCGATCGATACCGTCGCATCAGCGGTGATGGTTTTTCCGCGGTGCCATCATGCCCAACTGGAATGTCCAAACCATATGATTTCACATCTGCTACAGCACGCTCCATCGTGTTTGTACTAAACCCTTCAAACACAGTTTGCACAGCGATGAAATTCACGTCAGGGAATTCCTCTTTCATTTTCTTCAGTGTTGGAAATCCATGACTATGGCATCCGGGGCACCACGATTGAAAAAAGAAAAGATAATTAACCTTCCCTGTTTCAATTTTTGGAGTTACATCTTCAACCTTCTTAACCCACTCTACGCCTTGAAGGGTCGGTGCATCTTCGCTGACAATTCCCCTTTGAGGGGCTTGTGTCGCAATCAATACGCAAAGAAATTGAAAGAGCATCGATACATTGTACCCCCTAGAGGCCCGTGGAACTAAACGCAATCATTCATTACAATGCATGCATGCGTGTATTCGTCACAGGTGCAACGGGTTTATTGGGAAGAAGAGTGGTTACATCA
>JABJDN010000190.1 GCA_018665385.1 Phycisphaerae bacterium
GATGGTAGTTGGATTTGCAATGGTGTCTTTAGTGCAAAGTTGGATAGATGGAGGCGAACGCCCATCAATTGGTTGGCAAGTTCTAGCGTACGGTCTTTTGACAGCTTCAGAAGTCATGGTTTCTATCACTGGATTAGAGTATGCGTATACGCAAGCTCCAAAACGAATGAAGTCAATCATCATGGCGCTCTTTTTGTTTAGTGTTTCGCTTGGTAATTCGTTTACTGCCGCCGTTAACCATTTTATTATTGTTCCAGATTCTCTCGATGGCGTGAAGTCGCTAGTTGAAAATTGGGGTAGTGAAAAGGACGAATCGTCAATCGATCACGATCAACGTTCAGCTGATGCAACGGCTGCAGGCATGACGTACGAGCATGCTAGCGATGATAGTTTTACTCTTGTATTACATGATTTTGAAGCATCGATTAATGATGGTGATATCCGAGTAGGGTATGGTCCAGATTTGTCTAGAACTTCTCTAGTAACTAGAGAAGTATCTTCTGTTAAGAAAGCAATTGCTACCATTGGTGCTTTTTGGGATGAAAATGACCGATTGCCTTTTGAAGACGAAGGCATACATGCGATGCAGGACATAGTAGATCCGTGGGGCAAAGCCCTTCATTATCAAATGGTAAACCGCGTGAACTTTATTGTGTCCAGCGAAGGCCCAGATAAAGAATACATGACTTCTCAGGATGTAAGAGCAGAAGTGGAAGTGCACTCTAGGTCAGTGGTACAGCAACAAGAAGATATTGACAATATTGGTGAAGTGGGCTTCCTGAGCGGAATCCATCCAACTCATCCATGGCTTGTTGTCCGCAAATCTGAGTTAGATGCCAAGAAAGCTCGCGACGCGGGTCAGACAGATGCAACAGCGGAAGAGTTCTTGCCGATAGAAATGCTTTCATCGAAGTCGGAAATTGTTAAGCAAAACCATGACTTTGCTATTAATTGGCAAGTAGGTGGTGCAACAACTCTTTCTGGCGCAGCGTACTTTGAGTTTTGGACGTGGGTGATGCTTGTAACGGCAATACTTTTTGTAGTTGTCGGGTATTATTATCAACCGAAGACGTTTATCCAAGACGAACTAGAGTAATTTTCAGACTGCTTTGTGTGTTCAATCTAAATTGATGGCACGAACTTCAAGGCGAGCACCTTGCGGTATGAGCATGTAGTGCGTCCACTGTTGTGAGGTTGTTACAATTGGAATTGCAAGGCGGTTACGTATGTGGATGCCGCTATCGCTACCTAATTGCTGCCGCACTATTCTTTTGTCAGTTGCAACTAGCCAAGAACCGTCTGATACTGGTGTTGCTGCGACACTGTTAGGCAAGAGAGTAGCGGTTTCAATTACTTCGCCAGGCTGCCAAACTATCATTCTATGTTTTGATGGGTGGTAAAACGCTTGCGATTCGCTCCATGAGCCGGTTGGGTTCGTAGTAGCAATCTGCCAAACTATTGCACGCGTCGCACCTGTTTCAGTAATGGGGAGCGAGATTGCAGTCAGTAGCGGGTCTCTTGCTTGTAAGTCTAACTCTACAAGCGACAATTGACCATCACGTAAGCGGTATGCTCTGAGACGGTCTACACCAAGAAACGATGGCATTAACCAATCGCTCTTCCCATCATCAATGGCTCGTTGCCCACGAGCAGTTTTTACAACGAGGTGAAAGCGGTCATTGTCTTGTGATTTGCGTGACCATGCGATGTCATCAAGTGCATTGATTGTGGGAAATGCATTGATATATTCATCAGAGGCAATCCAACGTATGTTGCCGGTAGACCAGTCAATTTTCCCGATCCATCGACTGTTATCGCCATTGGGGGATTCCACTAGAAAGAAGCGGTCATTTGCAGTTCTTCCTAAAATGAGCCCTTCTCGACTTACGTGAAAAGGAGAGAAACGCCGGCCTTCCATTGGGTCGAGTACATGTAACTCTAGGGAAGTGGAAACCGTAAGTTCGTTGGAATTGCCTGCCGCGACTTGTACATCAGGTGCACTGCCTAATTGAACTGCTGCGTGTAAACCGTTAGGCGAAATGACTGGCAAGGAATATCTATTCCATGGAAGACTGCCTACTGCCCAATCAATTTCAGTGGATGAAGAACTAATAGCATCAGCAGGGCGGAGTGCAGACTGTAGTGTTTGCATGGCAGCTAACTTAGTCTCTGTTGAGGCAGGAGGCTTGACAGTCTTTTCGGGTCCACCGCAACCTTGCAAGACATTTGCAGTAAGCAATAGCAAAGTTAGTTGCTTGATGCAATGCATGTATTATTTATTCTTATTCAACCCGATGCCAGGATTGCGCAAGTGATTTGTTAGAAAATCATCGCCTTCGTTTTCGCGAATATGTTCTGCTTGAACATCAACTGGCAACGAAAGTTCTTTGAGCCGTTCAAGATATTTATTGCTGTATGCGGGGTCATCATTGAATAAAGTCTCGACTATAGAAGGGGTAATGAATACAAGCAGCTCTTCTCGAACTGTGGTGTCGTCAACCGAAGTGAAGAGCGCACCGATGAGTGGGATGTCACCCAAGAGGGGAAACTTGCGTCTTGTTTTTGATTCGCTTTCTTTCAGAATGCCACCAATGAGAACAGTTTCGCCATCTCGGAGTTGTACTTGGCTTCGCACTTGCCTTCTTGAAAAGATAGGGTTCTGTCCTGCTCCGCCAGCTTGACTAAGAACGTCTGACAATTCAACATTGATTGTAAGGTCAACATTTCCATGCGCTGTGATACGGGGGCGTACGTTCAACAGTACGCCAACGTCGCGGTATTCAAACCCGCCTTCAACACCAACGTTCGTTGCAGTAGAAGTTGTTTGCACGGGCACTTCTTGGCCATTGAAGAAAATGGATTCTTTGTTGTCTGAGGTGAATGTTCTAGGTTGTTGAATAATTCTTACATTTGTAAGCTGGTTCAGTGCATCTAGCGCTACCCCTATGTTAGTTAATGTAAAGAGCCCTGTGCCATCAAGCAGACCGTTAAGCAGACCAGTAGCCTGACCTGAAAAAGCACCACCAATAGAATTTTCACCAGTGCTTGTCGCTCCCGATCCCCAACGCAATCCAAGTTTAAGGTCATCTGTAAGTGTCACAGCTGCAATAGTTGCTGAAATCATAACTTGACGAGTAGGTCTGTCAAACTGGGCTATGACATCAATAATCGCCTGTACGTATGCAGGCGGTGAAAGAATTGCAATTGCGTTTTGTCGAACAATAGGAACCAATCTAACTTTTGAAATCAGGGTTGATTCTGGTGATTGGTCGTCTGCATTTGCACCACCTTGTTGCCATGGGAATGTCATTTGGCCTCCTGTTTCATTGTCTGATGCAGCAGCCGCATCTCCAAAACCTTCGCCAGAAAGACCGGTGTCTGGCCTGTCGATGACAGCAGAGACGCCGGGAGGTGACAGGAGTGCATTTAGTTCTTGAGTTAATGCCACTGCATCGGCATGTTTCAGCTCAATTATTATTGGCATGCCAACTTCGCTTGGTTGATCAAGTGCATCAATTATTGAATCAAGAAATGTAAAACTTTCTTCTGTTTTCGATAGAACAAGGAGTGCATTTTTATCTGGATACGCCTCAAATCGATAGACGCCACTTACAGCTTGGGTAACATCAGCGCGTTGGGCTTGCCCGCCTCGGCCGCCACCACCACCAGCACTTGAACCATCGCCAAGAATTTCTTGGAGCAAGTTTTTGATTTTAATTGGGTCGCTGAATTCAAGCACGTACATTTTGCTTGTTTCAGTTGGACGAGGAAGATCCCATTCTTCTTTAATCAGCGATACTATCTCACTCATCACATCTGGTTCTGCTTGAACAGTTACAGAGTTTTGCTGCATGTTCACTGTTTGGCGAAGTTCTACTTCGTCAGAGGTAGATGGTGCAGCGTTCCTTCCACGGTTAGCGGGGCTTCCTGAAGATGCTCCTGATTCTTCGAACAAATCAAGAATGTTGTCTGAAATTTCAGATGCATCTGCGTATTTCAATCGGAACGTTTGTAATTTGCCGCTTCTCCAAATACGATCAAGTTGTTTAATGAGATCTTGAATTTGTTGGCAAAGACCGATGTCGCCGAGGAGCACTAGTTGGTTTGAATCTGGGTATACAGTGAGCGAACCGTAATCGGGGAACATTTCATTGATGCGGTCTCCGATGACTTGCGCTTCTGTAACTTCTACTGAATAGACTTTAATGACGAGCGTGCCGCGGTCTTGCCGAAGCATGACGTCGTCGTCTACACCAAGGACAGGAATGTCACCGATATCACTGAGCATGGAATCAAGTGGCCCAATAATGATAATGTCATCTCGTTCGATAACACCCACTTGATTTAAGCGGAATGCCTGGAACAAAAGGTCAAGTGCCATTGTGCGATCGATTGGCTCATCATTTCTCAATGTAATTTTCTTCGCTCGAAGAGAACTGGCACTTACTGGAATGACCACTTTGCCGGTTGTTTGCGCAATGAACCCAAGAGTTTCGTCAATAGAAACATCGTCAAACGCTAAAATCACCTTGCCGCCAATAATTGGTCGGCGAAGTGGCCAGCGCAAGGGCTGGCTGCCACCAGAAATAATCTCAATGACTTCTTCAGGTTCTACAGTTTCGGCAGGGGCTACATCAATAATTTCTTCGATGACGACTACTTCTTCTGGAACTTCCGCGATGACTACTTCAGGTTCCGGTTCAGGCTCCGGCAATTCAATGACTGGGGCAGATTCAGGGTTTGGCCTATTTTGGCCAAATGCATTGATACCTATTGCTGTGGAAGTTATAAGAATATGAATGATAATTTTTGTTGTAAAACGCACTCTGATTTCCTTCTCTGCTTCTAACTCAGTGGAGTGATTGATGTTCCAGAGAGTAACGCGATGAAAGCGGGAATATTACTGTGTTAGTCACCTTCTAGTGAATAAAAACCTATCGGACTTTCATCGGCAAAACCCCCTCTTTTCAGACAGAAAAGAGGGGGTTCTGGTGTGTATGATTTAAATGAAAGAAGGCTGGTTTAACTTTCGACTTCTTCAAAGAACTTATCCTCTGAAACAGTGGGCGGTTCTTCACGAAAGAAGGGTTCTTCGTTTGTGAACAGAGGCACATCGTACTCGCCACGACGGTGTTCGACTTTCACCGAAGAAGGCTGCATTGTTTTGACTAGTTTTAAGCCATCTTTCTCTTCGCCTTCGCGTAATCGTATAACGGGGGATGTCCCAGTTGAGCGGAACCATGCTTCTTCGCCAATAATGGCAATAAGAGGTGGGCCAGTGTAGTTTGAAGGTGGCGCCGGAGGTCCCGCGGGAATGATTTCTACAGGTTCTGTTGGCGCTTCTTCTTTCGGTTCTTCCTTCGCCGGAGGCCTTGGCGGAATAATCCTAATCGGACTGTAGAACGCCGAACGACCATTGAATCGCTCGATATCAACTTGGGTATATTCATCGTATGCTTTTAAGAGGTCCCCGGTTTGTGTATTTTTGGAATCCCGAAGGCCGCCAGAGAGCAGGGGTGCAACTAACGTGGAACCAGCGTACACAGTAAATGCGCAAATAATTACTATTGAAGCAACGCTCCAACCGAGTGGCCCTTTAAGTGAATAGTCTTGCATTACCTTCGCCCCTTTCGTTGCGTTTTTGAAACAACCCACGCTTCAACAGACATATCTACTCTGATCATTCGACCATCGAGTCTTGTAAACCGTAAGTCCGACACAGCGTCAATCCATGGGCTACTTTCAAGGGCGGATATAACTTTCATTACATCTTCTTGAGTAGCATCGAATTGAATATCACCAATGACTTGTTCAATAGTTTCGCCAGAAGATGCTATGCCTGGCAGTGAACCAGATTTCATTTTGTTTGTTTTAGTACGAGTGTATTCATCATTTTTAACACGATATTGCCCAAAAATATCATGAATCGCGTTCGTCAGTTCAGAAGCGCCGTCTGTTTTCTCTCGAGGTAGTGAAACTTCACCGAACGACTTGACGGAATCTTTTACAGCACTAGTGAGCGTTGTTGGTTTTTTCAGTTCAGCAATTTGTTGTTCTAAAGTCACTGCTTGGGAAGACCAATCTGCACCAAGAGAAGCGATAGTAGCATCCCAAATCAGGAATGTGGTAGTCGCTACCACTGCACAAAAAGCCCATCGCATAGCTCGTGGCCACATGGATACAGTTTCTACAAGTTGGTGTAGGCGGTTTGCCATTATCCAAGTTCCTTTAGGCGATCGAGAAGCATTCGCATCTCATTTTTCAAGCGTTCTTTCGTTGCATCGTCATCGCGCTGAACATGTTTTTTGCCGACAGCGACTTCAGACAAAGCAACGCGTGCCTCTGTCTCATCCATCATCGCAATTTGCTCTGCAGATAACGGTTCAGGAATTCTTGCACTTGTTCCTTCACCACCTGAATTGCGTTCATTTGCGCGGGAGCCAGCGTCGCTGCCACCACCGCTTCGTGGTCGAACAGGTCTATCTATAACACTAGTATTTGCATCATCTCCAAGAAAGATCGGCGTTTCACCTTCGTTTTCTTGCATTTCACTGTTCGCGCCTGCCATTGGCGAATCGTCTTCGAACTTGGAAACAACTGTGGTGTCTTCTACTAACGCGGTTTCTTCATCAGGCTGAATGCCCGCATCTCGCATGGCTACAGACCAAAGCCCAAAATCCTGTTCCTTTGTATACCTTGGTCGTTTGAGCGGGTCAGCAACTGATGCCCATAAATCGAACTCTCTGTCTCCGTAGGTCCCAGCAGAATCATACGAAAACTGGATGTCTTTAAAGATGCCCGTTTTTTGCAAGTTCTCTTGCATTTTCGCAATGAGTTCAGGAGCAGTTAAACCATTTTTGCCAAGTGCTCTGCCACGGATAGAAATTTGTTCGCCGACATTGATTTTAATCATGTCGATATCGATTCCGATTGGAACATTGTTTATGACATCTGCTGTTATTTTTGTCATTGGCCAAGCTTTCTTTGACAGCTCTTTGTACACAATTTGCTGTTTGCGGGCTTCGACAACTTCTGCATATCTCATTTGGACGTTGGGGTTCATCATGTTGAGCGTTGTTAACTTGATGCCTGAAACAAACGCTGGGCCAACCGCAATAAGAAGTACGGCTGCTATCGCAAGTTTTAACGCTGTACGTGATTCGCTTACTTTGCTTAGAAATTTTTCAGTTGTTGAAGGATTCAGTTCTTGTGCATGCAACTGCAAATCGGTAAGTGCACTGATTGTTCCTGTAGCAGTGAGAATTCCGCCAACTAGAATGCCCCACGTGGACCACCAAGCACTGTCTGTAGCTTCGATACCGTGGACTCGTTTTTTGCCACTGTCAGCGATGACTTCTGGAAGTATTAGAAGTGGTGTGTGAAACGAATGCGATGATAACTCACTTTGTAATCGAGATACGAGCGCTTCAGTAAATGCAGGTGTATGGTTATGCGCTGTTGCTGTTTCGCGAGCTACGCTGGCAATGCCAGCGCTGAATGTGTTTGAATCTGTTGCATCTTCGCGAGTTGCTCGCAATGCTGCGCCATTTGCATGAGACAGTGCAATAGTAACAGTGCCGTCCGCTGGGTCAGCGTAGATGATTGGCTCAGTTGGGCGAAGTCCATCGAGCAAGGCTGCGATGGATGCTGCATCTGGAATAAAGTTGGCATTCTCTAGGCAAGCAGGAACGTCAAATGAAGAGCTTTCAGGCCATGCGATGATAAGCCCAACTCTGTTGGTCTCTCCGACAGCTGAATCTAGCGCCGTCATTGCTCGCCTGTGTTCTGGAGTGCCACCAAGTAATTTCGATTCTGCTTGAAGGCGAAGAGCTTCAGCGATTTGTGCCTCTTCAACATCTGGTAATGTTGTTGTACGGCACACAGTTGCAGACCCCGGGAGAATTGCAAACAACTCAGTTGGTTGTTTGGTATTCATCAACGAGGTAAGTTCGTTATCGTTTGCGACTTCGATTGTCTCAACAACACTTGGTTGCCCAATTTCATCAGTTGTGGCAAAAAGGCATCTCCAAGCACTGCCAGAACGTTGAGCGATGGCGATGAGATTGTCGTTGTGTGGATCAGGTTGGTTTGAAGTTGTGCTCATTGTTCTCTATATTCCAGTATCGTCACAGGAAGGGTAGAACGATCGACAACAACAATAATTTCTTGTTCTACGCCACTTCCGTTCGATTTTCCGGTGCAAGATATAGTGTAAACGTTGCTATGGGTATCAAAAAGACCATATAAAAAAGAAACCATCGAAGTTTTAATTCCTGGGATTTCTAAGAAATCCATTGGGCTCGAGATACCTCCCGAATTATTTGCTCTTAAGTATAAAATTTCCTCAACAAGGCGGTCGTTATCAGGCAGAAGTCGATACAAGAGTTCGGATGACACAGTATTGATATTCATTCTGCCGACGGGTGCTTCATGCTGGTCGAACAAGCAAGTCTCAGCGAATATTAGACGCAACTGCTCGTCAGTCAGATTCGTGACCCCTTCAGTATCGCCTGAAATGGAGCGTAAGGTTTGCGTCAGCAGGGTAGCAAGGTCAGCATCTCCACTTTTAGCGAACGTGATAAGCGCATCCGCTTGGCCTGGTTCTAGGCCAAATTGTAATTGTAGGGATTGAGAATCGATTTTTTTCAAATTGATTCGTTCGTTTCCAGATTCAGTTGCCCCGCCATCGACAGTAGATGTCGTAAGAAGTGCAGCCCAACCAGTTTCTAAGAAATCGTCGGGTTCATCCCAAGGAAGACTCTCGCCACCGTCATTTTCATTTGGGTCTAATCTGTAATTTAAGTTCCAGTCTTCTCCACGGATATCGTCAGGCATGACGCCAGCAATGAGTTCTAGTTCAGCGATGGAGCGTAACTTGCCATTACGTGGTTCGTACGAAGTTTCAAGGCTAAGGTAATAGTCGCGTTCAACGCCGAGGAGACGCGGTTCGTCGTCTTCGTCAATCCAGTCTAGTATTGCATCAAGAACGCCGAATGCCATGTCGTCAATGACTAGAATAAAAATTGAATTGTCGTCAGAGTTGATATTGAATTTGGAATGCTCATCCAATGGACCAGCCCAATCTTTACCGTCTGCGTAATATCGAATGTCCCACGAAGCGTCCCCAATATCACCGATAGCAACGTATTCAAGATTTGTTACAAGAGCAAAGGCGTCGTACGGTGTAGGTTGGGCAGTGTGGTCTGCCATTACGGCTATATTCGTTTCAATGCCAGCCCTAGCAGCCCAGCGAGCTTGAATTCGGTCACGGACTTCTATGCCAAGTAACGTCTGCCTATGCGCAAAAATCTGAATGGATGATGTGACAATTGCAGCAATGCCAAGCGCCCAGAGTGCGATGACAATTACAGAGCCGCGATGTTCGTGCCTGTTACTCATGGATCTATTGGAATCTCGTGGTCATTTCCGTCAGGGTCAGTAATAATAATTGTGTTTCCTGGTTTTGGGGCAGAACTGCCACCATCGCCACTTGAGCCGCCGCCATTGTTTGGTCTCCCGCCACCGCCATCGCCACCACCACCACCACCACCACCGCTGCCAGCTCCACTAGATCCGCCCCCCGAGTCAAGGCTTAACTCGCCGTCTTCGCCAGGTTCAATGCCGAGTAACGCAAGTCGCTCTGCTTCTTCTTCCTCGGCAATCAACACTAACTTGTCATCAGGTGATTGGTATCTATCAAGCGGAACTACCGTACGCAGTGTTACAAGTGGAGCATCGAATTCTTCCTTAGACTGCATGCCAGTTGCGGTGACTGTAAGCCGTAATGCGTGGGGCATTCCGTATTCATCTGAATCCCAAACAGCAAACCAGGAAATGCCGTCAAAGGCTTCAAATTGCAAAGCGATAACGCCGTCTGATATAGGCGTAGCCATACCGCCTCCGATAGGATTGTCATCAAGAATCGCATCCCTACGTTTCCATAAGGCACTGCTTACTTCATTCGTTTCAATACGGAATTGTGTTTCGTATTCCATACCTTCGCCATTAAAATCTATCTCTTTATTTGCTCTGAGTGTGCCATCAAATAACAGCAACTCATCATTGTCCACGGCTTCGCCTTGGTATCGATGTGAGGAATCGCTTATGAGCACGCGAGTATCAAACAAATCTCCCCGCCGAAGCGTTGTGATGATGTCCTTACGCATTGTTCGAATTGCCATATCGCAACGAGAATAAGCCTCAAGCCGTTGTCTGCTTATCGCTTTCGATGAACCAAGTTGCGAGAGCGAAAGTGTAATTGCGCCAAGCACGATAGTTGCCATCATGCCGGCAACTAGAAGTTCAATTAATGTGAATCCTCTTCGTTTCATTAGTTTTCCCTTGCTTCAATTTCTTCCCAATACCGAGCGTCTCTGTCTACTGGATCGGCTGGAGTTCGGTCTACATCTTCACCGTGGCGTCTTGCAATAAGAGTTTCAAGGACGAGTGAATGCTCAGTTCCAGAGACATCCCAATACACCGTTGCCATGACTTCGACTGGTTGGTATTGAGATTGATCTTCGAACGTAATTTCGTATGTGAATTTTGAAAATGGCGCTTCAAACTGACCGCTGTCAGGATACGATTTTTCGTATTCGTCAGGTCCTACGACTAGCGCCATCGTTAGAAGTTCGTCGGCAAGCCAGCTTGCAGTGATTTGCCGTTCAGCATCTGCTTGTTGTATTAACGAACGGCTGCTCATTGAAATGACAACGCCAAGACCAATAGACAGCATAGCGGAACCAACAATGACATCGATGAGTGCTAATCCTTTGCGCCTTACCATTCTTCACGACCTTGCCCAATGGCATCTAAGTCGATTGGCATGAGGGGCTCGTTGCCTTCTCCGTTCAACCAGATATTCGGCCCCATCGCGTGCGCTGGCAAGGAAATAAGCGATTGATGTTCTTCCCAGTTAAGTTCAACTTCTATGAGTGGCCTTGCTACGCCAGGCGTTGTAGTGAGTGGCCATTGCATCGTATCGACGTATTCCCCATCTACAAAAATGGAAAGCGCATCTGATTCAAGCCACGTTGGAAGAGTGACTGGTTTTGAGAGTGGGTCTGGTTCCCAGAAATATTCCCCGTTTTCCTCTAGTTTGGCAAGAAGTTCAAATCGATTTGATGAAGGGTCGAATCGAAGTGCTGCGGCTTGCTTGCTCGTTGTCAATCTGTGTGCGAACATAAGAACAACATCGTTTACTCTTTCAACCGTTAATGCATATTCTCTATACCTTGTTCCGCCTATTCGAGGAATGATGAGAGCGGACATGATGCCAATAACAATCACCACAACTATCATTTCAAGTAGGGTGAATGCTCTGCGTGTATGTGTGGAGTGAGTACTCATATTTACTGCGTGATATCCTCGTTCACGCCTTCTCCGCCGGGTTCCCCATCTTCGCCCCAACTCATGACATCGAAGTCATGATTAATCTCGCCCGGGACGAATACTTCGAATGGTCGACCCCAAGGGTCGATGATGTCATCCGATTTATTGAGGAACGGCCCACCTGGTGCTCCGCCATCGTCTGGAGTGAGCAGTAGAAGTTCTAAGTCAAAACCATCTGGAACTTCTGAGAGCCCAGATTGCAAATGAAAGACAGTAATCTGTTGTGCAATCGATGCTGCTTTTGATTTTGCCGCAGTGTGTTTTGCAGAGCCAACACGTTCAAGTAATCGTGGGGCAATGAGAGTGGCAAGTACCGCAATAATCATAACAACGACAATAATTTCAAGAAGGGTGAAACCCTTTCGAATGTGTTTGGAATAGTTTGAGTGTGTAGACATAGTAGTAGTTCCTATAACGCGTTATTTCACGAGCGATTGCAATTCTAGTAATGGTAGAAGGATAGCGGCCAGCACGAAACAAGCTAGGGCAGCCATGATGATTAAAAGTACTGGTGGCAGTGCTTTTGTAAATATTTTCAAAGAAGCGTTGACTTGGCGATCAAAAGCGGTGGCAGAGTGCAAGAGCATTTCTTCTAATTTGCCTGATCGTTCGCCAAGGTTTACAACTTGCACTAAAAGAGGTGGGAACAATCCTGAGCGCTCAAGAGGTTCAGCAAGTTGCTTGCCGCTACTGACTTGCTCTTGTACAGAATCAACAGCCTGCGCAAGCGCAGCGTTTCCAAGTGTGTCCCGAGTAATTTTTAATCCGTCAAGAATTGGCAAGCCTGCAGACGTAAGTGTTCCAAGTGTTCTTGTAAATCGAGCTACAGCAACGTCGCGTAGTAATCTACCTAGCAGTGGCACTCGCAACTTAAAACGGTCGAACCAAAAGCGATTTTCTGGAACAGCAACCCAACTCTTCCAAGCAAAGAGAATAAGCCCAAAGCCCACAAGAATCCAAATCCACCAATTGATGATAAAACTAGCAAAACCCATGACAACGAGCGTTGGCCATGGCAAAGTCATTTGACCTGCGAGCGGTTCGATAAGCCTTGGGATAAGAACGGTTACAAGAACAATTCCGCTAATGCCAATCAAACACGCGATAATCGCTGGGTACATAATTGCACCAAGCAACTCTCTTTTTAATTCTAATGAACGGTCTAGCAAATCAGCAAGTTGGTGAAGGATGGTGCTCATTTGTCCAGACGCATCTGCTGCACGGAGCATGCCAACTATCAAGTCGTCAAAAGGCTCGCCCCATTCAGCCGCTGATTTATACAGCGGGTCACCAGATTCAACTGACTGGATGAAGTGGTCAAGAACTGGTCCTGATGATGGAGAGGCTTGCTGGCGAATTGTTCTAAGCGCTTGCATCAATGGTAAGCCTGCTTCTTGAGCAGTCGCAAGTTCACGAATCATGGCAGCCATTTCAACTTTTGATAAGCGTTTCTTAACAGCTGAACCTGCTCCCGTTTTTTTACTAGACTTTATCTTCACAACTTTAGTTGCAGTTTCGCCTCGGCTACTTAGTTGTTGGACAACGTCAGAACGGTCTCTTCCTTTGAGAACGCCTGAACGTGCTTCTCCGCTATTTGTAATACTTTGGAATTGATAGTCGGGCATGTATTACACCAATAGTTAAAAGTTGCTGTCGATATCTTGAGTTGCACGTAGAACTTCGCCAATTGTAGTAATGCCCTTGACCGCTTTTGCAATTGCGTCTTCGCGCATGGTGATATGTGATTCAGGCAGAGTGCCTGTGAGTTCAGTTGAGTTTTTGTTCTCGGAAATTGCAGAACGTAAGGCCGGAGTTACAGAAAGAAGTTCAAAGAAGCCAACTCTGCTTCTGAAACCAGAGTTGCTACATTTTTTACAACCCTTGCCTTCCCACATTCCTGCAGAAAATTGAGAGCGTTCAGCGGCAGTGAGCCTGTGCGACAAGTCTTCAGAAAGTGGAACTTGTTCCTTGCAGTCGTCGCATATTCTCCTGCCAAGACGTTGTGCAATTGCTCCTTCAAGTACAGAGGCTACAAGGTATGGCTCAACACCCATGTCGACAAGCCTACCAATGGAACTTACTGCGTCATTTGTATGAATGGTTGAGAAAATCAAGTGGCCAGTGAGCGCAGAGCGAATTGCGATGTCTGCAGTATCGCCATCACGAATTTCGCCGACGAAAATAATGTCTGGATCTTGCCTTAATATTGAACGTAAACCAGAAGCGAATGTAAGACCACGTTTTGGGTTTACGGGAATTTGATTGATGCCATTAAGTTCGTACTCCACAGGATCTTCAATCGTGATAATTTTCTTTCGTGGATCGTACAGTTTGTTTAATGCAGCATACAAAGATGTTGTTTTGCCAGAACCAGTAGGGCCAGTTACAAGTACAAGGCCGTGTGGCTTCTCAATAAGGGAATCGACTTTGTCTTGCATTTCTATTGTCATGCCAAGCGATAAAAAGTTCAATGGCATGGTGCTTTTATCTAAAATTCTCATAACAACTGACTCGCCATAGAGTGTTGGCACAGTTGAAACACGAATGTCCACTTTGCGACCCTCAAATCGAAGAGCTATGTGACCGTCTTGTGGGACGTAGCGTTCGGCGATGTTCATTGAAGACATGATTTTAATTCGACCAATAAGCGCTGGTTGTAAATGTTTAGGCGGGGGTGGTTGCTCTTCTAACACCCCATCAATTCGATATTTGACTTTTAACTCAGTTTCGAAGGGCTCAATATGTACGTCACTTGCACGCTGTTGAATCGCTTCAAGTAGTAACAAGTTAACTAGATTTATCAGTGTTGGCTGTTCCGCCATTACTAATATATTGTCGGCCTCGATAGCATCAACGTTATGATCAGTTGAGCTTGCACTGGAATCTCCGCCAAGGCTTTCAGCCATACGCGCCGCAGTAGTGCCATAGTGCTTTTGCATGAGTTCAGAAAATATGTCTGGCTCCATACCGCTTCTTGTGACAGGGTAACTCGTAACAGTGGAGACTTCGTCAGCTGCTTCTATATCAGTAGGGCTTAGCATTGCAACTTGTAAACGTTCGTTTTGAATCGCGATTGGCAACACACGTAAACGTACTGCTAATTCTGGATCTATCAACTCTACAACCGAAACGTCAACTTCTGGCACAAGCTCGTGCCATTGCATACCCATGTTTAAACAGGTCTGTTTTGCGTCCAGTGGTGGAGCAACTTCAAGGCTTTCTACATGTGTTTCAGTATTTTGTTCCATAATGTTTTTACTGGTCTGGAGAACCTATCCCAGTTCCAGATTTGTCAGCATCTTTAACACCTGAAGTTCGTGGTGAAGTTTTGCCTCCAGGTTCCTTGCCTTTTGAACCCTTGTCTGAATTGTCCTGCCCTTTGTGATTTGGGCTAGTAGTAGCTAAGCCACCCGTTTTACCAGTCGGAGCAATAGCAGGTGCAATGTTGTTTTGTTCAGCACGTGGAATCCATCGACGTGCACCGTCAAGTTCTAGAAACTCTTCTGGCGTCAATAGTGCTTGGAGCATCTCGATATACCGCTTACCAAGTGCCTCGCGCTCTTTGTACATATCACGAGTTGGGTCATCAAGTTTTTCAGGTGTTCCGCCATTTTTTCTAACTTGACCTGCAAGTTCACGGTTCTTGTGAAGCGCTGGCTCATAGGAGCGTGTTTGTTGTAGCAGCACATAATTAAGGTCTGCTAGTTCTAACAAATAGGCGGTTTCTAACTGAGCTATTTGAGCGCGGGTGCCTTCAGAGAATAGTTCATTGTCAGCGGCTTGCCTAAGTATTCGCTCAGCTGGAGTTCTTCTGTATACTCGAGTGTAACCACGCTTTAAGGCTCGAAGTCGGAAATCTTCGCCATCAACTGCGGATAAATTTTCGCTAATGAGTTCTATGTATCTGTCGTTTATATTTCGCACTTCAACTCGAGCTTTAATTGCATTATCAACAAGATTGGGTGATTTTTCGTTGTTCCCAGACAAAATGTTATCGAATAACTTCTTGGGATTACCACGAAGGATGGAGTCCCGATTTCGGATAGCAATATCAAGTGCAATTGCATACTCTTCAAGTTGAGGAGCAATTGCTGTTTCTGCTGCGGATTGCAAATCTGCATCCCTAGTGATTTGGAACAAGTCTACAGATTCGCCGCTGAGTCGTCCCCTGCGAATATTTTTTTCACGGTACAGTCGTTGGGAAAATGCAGGCCAGAGTGTTTTTTGGTCAGGCAACAAAATTACCTTGATGTTTTCAAGCAGGCCATCATCAAGTTGGCGTTTATCTACAACCCAATCGCCAAGTGCAGTAAGTACAGGTTCAAGAGTGTCACGCTCTGTTGCATCTGGTTTATCTCGAAGTTCCATTGCTACCGCATTGAGACGTTCTTGTGTTGCTGACCAACCTGCTTGGAAGTCGTCTTCGTAATCATCAAAGAACCCTTCGACAATGACTTCTTGCATATCATCAAGATTTAATCCTTCAGCAAAGAGCACAAGATCTCTTGTCATATACTCTGGCTGCATGATTTCAGCCATATATTCCATCTGTGCGTGTGCACTGTTTGATGAAAAAAGGGCTATTAATGCGACTGGGGCACTGAAAACAAGGTATTTAAGCGATTTTAATGTGTGCATATGGTGTCCTTCTTAATCATTCTCTTTGCAATATAGAGCGGCTGAACTCTTCTCTCGGTCGTTCTAGTTGCCCAGTTCAACGCACATCTAAAATAAATATGACATGTTTTTGGATTGAATTTGCTATCGGACGGCATGCTAAGAATCCGAAGTGGTGCGTTGTTCGATACGCTTTTCTGAGGTAGTGAGAACAATGCGATTCACGAAGATCGACGGAGTGTGCACTTGGTCAGGATTAAACGTGCCAACCGGTACGATTTCTTCTACCTCTGCAATAGTTATTTTGCCAGAAGAGGCAACCATTGGATTAAAATTCCGAGCAGTTTTTCGGTAGATCAAATTGCCAGCTTCGTCTGCTTTCCAAGCTTTGACAAGCGAAACATCAGCAACGATCCCACGTTCTAAGATGTACATTTCTCCATCAAATTCCTTTGATTCTTTGCCTTCTGCAACAACAGTGCCAACGCCTGTTTTTGTATAGAAGCCTGGGATGCCAGCGCCGCCCGCTCTGAGTCGCTCAGCTAGTGTTCCTTGAGGGCAGAATTCAATTTCTAATTCTTTTGCCATAAATTGACGTTCAAACTCAGCATTTTCGCCAACGTAGGAACTCATCATTTTTTTAATCTGTTTAGTTTGCAGGAGGAGCCCAAGTCCCCACTCGTCAACACCTGCGTTGTTGGATACACATGTTAGGTTTTGTACTTCGCTGTCTCGAAGTGCAACAATGAGTTGTTCGGGTATTCCGCATAGCCCAAAGCCGCCAACGGCTACTGTCATGTCATCAAAAAGAAGGCCTTCTAATGTATCTTTAGGGGTGTTGTAAATCTTGCTAGGCATGCATGCATCATACGACACAAGGGTAACGCTCGCTTGCTTTTAGCCTTGCCTTATCCACTTTGCAAGTTGTAAAATGCTCGGCGGTTTTCCTTGCATCAAGACTCCAATACGGAAGATTCTTGCGCACATCCAAATCATAGCTACAACCGACACAATGCCAACGCCAATGGAAAGAACAATCTGCCATATTGCAATCGGTTCTGTAGATGCAGTTACTCTTAGAATCATGACAAAGGGCAATAAAGGAGGTGTAAAGCTCGTAATAGTTGCAAGCATTCCATTTGGATGTTCGCTTAGAACTGGCCAGATAATCATAGGTATAACCATGACAAGCATGATCGGACCCATGAGTGATTGTGCATCTCGTAGTTCATTTACTGCGCTGCCAACTGCTGCCATGATAGTTGCAATCATGAAGTAAGCAATAACAAAGTAAATCGCAAAAAGAACCAGATGTAGAACAGGGACTAGGTCTCCTAGTGCGAATGCAAGGAGGCCCGCCATGACAGCCGAGCCATACATTAATAGTATGACTGCGCTTACTCCCGCTTGACCCAGAATTTTTCCCCCTAACAATTGCATAGGGCTGACAGCGCTTAGGAGCACTTCCATTACCTTGTTGCTTTTTTCTTCGATTGTTGTTGTCAATAAATATTGACCACTGGTGAATGTAGCAATCCAGAGAAGCATCATAAACGCCATCGGAATAATTCGACGTGCGATTTCGTTGTCTTGAATTTCTGCGCCATCGTTTGATAATCTTGTCGCAGTTGCCCGTGGCCGTCTGATTAAATCACGAATAGCAGCGGGGTTGTGCGAGAGGCGTTTTAGTCGAGCATCGACGACCGCTCTGGAAGTCGCTGAAGTCAGAATGTCAGTATGGTTCGGCGAAAAACTACTGGGAATAAAAATTTCAATTTTGTCTTCGTTGCCATTCTGCGTAACAGTTGAATCCGGAACCACGATAACACCTTTGTATATGCCGTCGCGAACTTGCGCTTTTATCGAGTCTAATTCACTGGGATTTCCTTCGATTATTGTTATATCGCTCTTTGGCGCAGTGGCTAAAAGTGCAGAGGCAATTGGGTCATTTGTAATAGCATCAGGCAATTTTTCTAACACTTCGGTAAGCGTCGTGTTGCCTCGTTCAATTTGAATTGTAATTTCTTCTAAAACATCGTCTTCTGCTAGAACAACAACTGTGCCAACAAGCGGAGTATTGTTGGATTCAGTAAGTAACGGGACTACAACGATAAACAAGCCCATCATGAGCAGCGGCATGACAATAGCGCCAAACAAAAATGCTTTAGTCATCGCGGTATGTTTGAATTCTCGCCAGGCGACTGTAAGTGCTTTACGCATGGTGTAATTCCGTTCGTACTGCATCTGCAGCCTCAGTTCCTCTGCTTCGAACTACTTGTTCGATAAAGATTTCATCTAAACTTGGTTTCGCTACTCTTGCTGATAAGACTGGCACTTTTGCAACAATTTCTTGTAGAACTGCTGTGGGGTCAGCATTGTCGGTAATCCGCAAGTTGAAACTTGTATTTGTCTTGCCAGCAGAAACACTTTCAACTCCAGGGAGTGAAGTAAAGTTAGCACTTGAGTCAACTGGTTCAATTGTCAGAACTTTCGGGTCGAATTGCGCTTGAATGGAAGCAAGTGAACCGTCAAGAACTTTATACCCCTGGTCAATCATGATAATTCTGTCGCAGATTTGTTCCGCCTGGTGCAACACATGCGTGGAAAACAGAATGGTTTTTCCTTCCGCATGTAAATCATGGATGATAGATCCTATCACTTGCGCATTCATTGGGTCAAGGCCAGAGAATGGCTCATCAAGGATGATGAGTTCTGGATCGTGAATAATTGCCGCTAAGAATTGCACTTTTTGTTGCATGCCCTTGCTGAGCTCTTCGCACTTTTTGTTTTCTACTTCTGGCAATTCGATTCTCTCAAGCCATGTACGGATTGTTTTACGAAGCGATGCGCCGTGCATGCCTTTTAAATTCGCGATATATTCAACGAATTGTAGTACTTTCATTTTTCGATAAACACCACGTTCTTCAGGCAGATACCCAATGCGATCTTTCGAGGCAAGTGCTGTTGCGCCAAAGACTTGTATGTCGCCTTGGTCTGCGTGAATAATGGACATAATCATGCGTATAGTTGTACTTTTTCCAGCTCCATTCGGTCCAAGAAACCCACACATCGAACCTTCTGGGATTTGGAGGTTTAAGTCGTTTACGGCTCGGGTTTCTCCAAATGCTTTTGATACATTCGTAAGGTCTATTGCAATGCTCATTCTTCTTCTTCTTCTTTTAATGCAGTGATTTGCTCAGGCAATTCAAAGAGGCTATTTTTTGCTGTATCAAGGACTATCCTATCAATCTTAAAAATTACTTCGTTGTCTTTACCTTGGCTAAAAACGATTTCATGGAACAGGAGAAGTTTACCAACGTGTTCCCAACTTCTGAAGTACACATCGAGTGTGATATCTCCAGCATTGGTTCGCTCGGTTGTTCGCCTTCCACGTGGGTGGTGTGTCGCCGTTGAAAAAAAAGCAATTTCTGTATTTGAGTCATCTGGATTAATGCGTAGTTTCCAGCAATTTTCACCGTCAAACACTTCTTCGCCAAGGAACGTAGTTGTATGTAATGCAGTTGGTAAAGTTGTAAACCATTCAAGCCAATTTGTTTGGCGTACTTTTGTAGAAAGAGCTTGGTCGGAAATAATATCCCATGTCGCTTCGTTTTGTCCGTTTAAAGTTTGTTCCCAGGCGGTAGAACCATCTGAACCAAACCTAGATTGTCCAACTCCAAGATACGTAAGGACGCCAAGGACTTTTCCACCTTTTTTTGTCGCAAGATCTATCTCAACTGCGGGCTTGCCATCCGGAAGTCGCATTACGCCATGCAATTGAAAAGAGGTGATTTTATTCAGCGATTTTCGGCCGCCAATAGATTGAATGGCTCGCTCAAAAATAAGCTCTGGAGTTTGCACGCTTGTTGACTCTGTATTGCTCTGTGCGAATGAGGCGCATCCGAAGGAGAAGGCAAGAATTACAGATAAAAGGTTGAACATCTTCACTTCTTTATCTTATATTCTTTCCCCCTTTGCATGTCAAAAAAGCCTTTATCCATTTATCCGGATATATGGTTGAATGAAAACTCTAAGTCGAGTACCGTACGCACCACTATGGCAAAGCATATTTGTGAAGCAATACATACTGGCGTGTTCGTCTTAGATGGTGGCATGGGAACCGCAGTGCAAGCGATCGATACTGATATCGATCGCGATTATCTCGGCAGAGAAAATTGCACAGATATTCTTACAAAGAGCCGCCCTGATTTGGTGAGACAAATTCATGATTCTTTTTTAGATGCTGGTGTGGATGCAATTGAAACGAATACATTCGGCGCGAACAGGTTGGTGCTTTCTGAGTTTGACGAAGAAGCATCAACGTGGGCACACGAACTCAACGTGCAATCTGCAATAATCGCAAGGGAGGCATGCGATGGAGCGGAAGGTGATCGTTTTGTCCTTGGTTCCATGGGACCGGGAACCAAACTCATCACACTTGGGCAAACTACTTGGGAGGTAATGCTTGCGTCGTATACAGAACAAGCTGACGGATTGATTGAAGGAGGGGTAGATGCCTTTCTCATTGAAACATGCCAAGACTTACTTCAAGTGAAATGCGCAATCAATGCGTGCATGGATGCCCTCAAAGCC
>JABJDN010000175.1 GCA_018665385.1 Phycisphaerae bacterium
CATCTATTGTTGCGTTTTTACCATTGACGTTCATTAAAGGAAACATGGGTGATTTACTCGGTGCGTTGCCAATTGTTGTCGCATGCGCACTTGCTATGAGCCTTTTTGAAGCGCTGCTTATATTGCCAGGTCACTTAGGGCACAGTCTTAAAAAATCAGAAGGTGCTCCGAAGACTTCAATTTCAAGAACAGTACATGCATACGAATTGTTTCGAGATCAAATTCTGTTTGAAAAAATTATACCCGCGTATTTGTGGTTACTAAGCGCCACAATACGGTATAGGTACGTTGCATTCTCATTTGCCATATCGGTTCTGATCTTTTCATTCGGTCTTATAAGTGGCGGAAGGGTGGGCTATGAGTTTATGACTATTCCAGATGCTGAGACAATTGCAGTTAGTGTAAAAATGCCAGAAGGCACGCCATTTGTTCAGTCACAAAAAATGCTTGAGCATCTTGAAAATGCAGCAAAAGCCCAACACCAAGTAAACAATATCAATACGCTTGTTGGCGTGCAAATGTCAATCGCTCCAGGTACAGGTGGTTTTTCATCAAACCTCGGGCAAATTTTTCTAGAACTTACGCCAGCTGAAAACCGTGAATTAAATGCAAGCCAGGTTATAGATAAAATCAGGTTTGCTTTAGGAGATAAGGCAGAACTAGCGGATACAATCGGGTACGAAATGATGTCTGGTGCCCCTGGTGGTGCTGATATTACTATTCAATTGCATGGTGAAGATGAAGTATCCTTGTTAAAGGCTACAGAATTTATTAAAGCTAACTTGCGTCAATATTCTTCAGTTCAGGATATAGCAGATACAGCATCTGCTGGTCAACGTGAGTTGCGCTTGGAACTTCGCGATGGGGCAACAAGCGCAGGAATTTCACTTAGCGAGCTAGCGACGCAAGTGCGTGGTGCAGTCTATGGACTGGATGCGCATGTATTTGCTTCTGGTGATGAAGAAGTTTATATCCGAGTTAAATTAGGCAGCGACGTCCGTACAAATATTGGAGTGTTAGAACAACTTTGGGTTACAACGGCAACGGGTACTTCGATTCCATTGGTTGAAATTGCACATATTTCTGAAAAGCGTGGGTACACAACTATTCGCCGAATAGACAGGAAGCGAACAGTTACAATTACTGCTGAAGTCGTTGATGGTGTCAGCCCTGAGTCGATTTCTTCGCAATTGCCTTACGATGTTTGGGAATCTACTTTTCCTGAAATCGAAATCGCAAAAGGTGGTAGGCAAGAACAACAATCTGAAGCGTTTGATTCCTTGCCAGTAGGTTTTTTTGGAGCTTGTTTAATGATCTATGTCATACTTGCATGGCTGTTTGGGAGTTATTTCCAACCAATAATCGTCATGCTTGGGATACCCTTCGCAATGATTGGGGTCATCTGGGGCCATTATGTTGCAGGTGTTTCTATCTCCTTTCTAAGTATGATTGGCTTCGTCGCGCTTAGTGGAATTGTCGTGAACGATTCTTTAATTTTTGTAGAGTTCTATAACACTTGTAGAAAGAACGGAGATTCACTTAAGGAAGCATTGTTGAGTGCAGGCGCTGCTAGGCTGCGTCCAATTTTCCTAACTACAATAACTACAGTGTTAGGGCTTACTCCCTTAATGCTCGAACAATCTATGCAGGCTAAATTTCTTATCCCAATGGCGCTTGCAATATCATTTGGTTTAATGAGTGCAACTTTTCTTATCTTGTTGCTGTTACCCGCGTTACTCGTTATTGGCGATGACATTCGAAGCGGAATTGCCTATCTGTGGTCGGGGAAATCTTCAGACTCGCTATAATACCTTTTAGGCCCCTGAGACTTCATTAGTTAACTCTCGAGCGCCTCTATGCTTATGAACCAACTACAAGGTATCCCAGTTAGCCCAGGCGTCGTCATCGGTCGAGCGTTGGTTTTAGATAGGTCACTTCACCGAGTTCCATTTTCCGTATTACAGCCAGATGAAATTCCAGCTGAACTGCACAAATTTGATACTGCGATTTCAAAAGCAAAAGCTGAAGTTATCCATGACCGCGAGATGGTTGCAGAAACTCTTGGCGCAGAGCCTGCGAAAATTTTTGAATTCCACTTAGGTCTTTTGAGTGACGTTAATTTGGTTGACCCGATTCGTGCTCGAATTGAAGACGAAGGTGTTAATGCTGCGTTCGCTGTAGTAGAAGCCTTTGGCGCACTTGCTGATAAATTTCGAGCAATGGACAACAGAGTATTCCGCGAAAAAGCAACAGACGTTTTTGATTTAGAGCGTAGGCTAATGAATCAACTCACAGGTGGCTCAAAAGACAGGCTTGAATCTGTGGAAGAACCAGTCATAGTTGTATGTCACCAAGTGACTCCTGCAGATGCAGCGATGTTCAACCACGACAAAATTATTGGTATTGCAACAGATATAGGTGGTCGAACGGACCATAGTTCAATCGTTGCTGCAGCAATTGGTGTTCCAGTTGTGGTAGGTTGCAAATCTGTTGCTGAAGAAGTGAGTGATGGCGACTTGCTTATTCTAGATGGCAAATCGGGCACTGTAATAATAAATCCTGATGCTGAAACTGTTGTAAAAATGCAGAGGAACATTGAACTGCTCGAATCTTTTCGACAAAAGACGCAAGAGGTTTCAAGCCAGCAATCGATTACAGAATGCGGGACCGAAATACATCTGTATGGAAATATCGAGTTTTCACATGAGATTGAACAAGTAATTCGCAAAGGTGGCGAAGGTGTCGGTTTGTATCGAACTGAGTTTCAATACTTAATAAGCAGTTCTCTACCTACCGAAGACGAGTTGTTCGAGGAATACGCATCTGCTATACGAGCCTTGGATGGTAGAAAATTAACGTTAAGAACGTTTGACCTTGGTGCAGATAAATACACCCAAGCACAAGCTATGGAGCCAGAACGAAATCCGTTTCTGGGGTTACGTTCAATACGGTATTGCCTTCAGAATCAACACCTCTTTCGGACACAACTGCGTGCAATTATTCGAGCGTCTGCAGTTGGCCCACTAGAGGTGATGTTTCCATTGATTACTTGTATGAATGAGTTACGGCAGGCAAAATTAATTTTCAACGATGTACTTGAAGAGTGTATAGAAGAAGGGCTTGCTGTTGCCCCAAATATACCGGTTGGAATGATGGTTGAAGTCCCAAGTGCGGCACTTATGGCCGCTACGTTTACTCGAGAAGTCGACTTTTTCTCGATAGGAACGAACGATTTGATTCAATACACTGTTGCTGTTGACCGAGGTAATGAACGAGTAGCAAGCCTGTACACTGCGGCTAATCCCGCTGTGATCAAGCTCGTAAAGTCCGTTATTAGGGCTGCAAGGCGTGGAAAGGTGGAAACTAGCCTTTGTGGCGAAATTGCTGGCGATCCGGTATATACTATGCTGCTGATAGGCCTTGGGCTTCGAAATCTTTCGTTGGTACCATCCCAGATACCTGCAATCAAACAGGTCATACGAAGGGTAAAGGTCGAAGATTGTGAGCGTCTAGCCCGAAGAGTGGGCTCGCTCGATTCGGACCGTCGAATATTATCGACGTTACGAAGTGAATTACAGAAGACTGTGCCTGAGGCAATTGGTGGTTGGTCCACTGAGCAGAGCCCTTGAGCACATATACGAATCATCGAGGCGCAGGGATCGCAGAATTTTATTCGCGGCCTGCAAATCACCTAAACACGAGTGGTGAATACATTCACCCAGACAACAGTAGAACTTGAAGCGGCATCTGCCCGCAGTTTCTTGAAACAAAATGTTTCAAATTGTAAGTTCTTCTACGTGTTAGGAAACATACCGCTTATGCGGATTAAGGTCCTTACGTGACAAAAGTAACAAAGACAAGTGAAGCAACTGCTTCGGAAATCATGATTGTAAATGATGACCCTGGTGTTGAAACAAGAATCGCAATTTTAGAAAACGGCAGACTTGAAGAGCTTTATACAGAGCGAATCAATTCAGCAACTGGTGTTGGGAACATCTACAAAGGTAGAGTAACCAATGTCGAATCGTCAATCCAAGCCGCATTTATTGAGTATGGTGGAAGTCAAAGTGGCTTTTTACATGTAACCGATTTGCATCCCAAGCATTTTCCTGGCGCAACAACAAGCGAACGTGTTGGCAAGAAAATTGCCAAACATAATCGTCCTCCCATTCAAAAATGCCTGAAGAGGGGTGATGAAATCCTCGTTCAAGTTTTAAAAGAAGGAATCGGAACAAAGGGACCAACGCTTACAGGGTATCTTTCAATTCCAGGACGTCTTTCAGTGATGATGCCGTACATGGATAAAGTAGGTGTTTCTCGGAAAATTGAAGATGGAACTGAGCGTAAAGCAATGCGCAAGGTATTAGACTCAATTAATTTGCCTGAAGGGTTCGGGTTCATTCTTCGCACCGCGGGAATGGGGAAAAATAAACTTGATATTAAAAGGGATATTGCGTATCTCATCCGGTTATGGAAAATGATTGAAAAACGTATAGCAACTGTCGGCGCCCCTTGTCAGTTGTATAACGAATCAGACTTGCTAGTTCGTACGATTAGGGACGTTCTTCGTCCCAGCATTGGTGCAATTGTTGTAGATTCAACTTCAGCGTACGATAGGATTAATACCTTTCTTAAAATTGCAGCACCAAGAGCATCTCGCAAAATTATTCACTATAGGGAAAACGCTCCAATTTTTCACGCTTTTGATATCGAACGACAGATACAAGAAGTGCACAGCAGGGAAGTAGTTCTTCCAAGCGGTGGCCGTTTAGTAATCGATCAGACTGAAGCCTTAGTGGCAATAGATGTCAACTCTGGAAAAAGCCGTAGTGCAAAAAACAGTGAATCGAATGCACTTAATACAAATTTAGAAGCGGCAGATGAAATTTGTCGACAGTTACGATTGCGCGATTTAGGCGGAATCGTTATCAATGACCTTATTGATATGGGCAATGCGAGCAACCGCAAGAAAGTGGAACATAAGTTTCAAGATAATCTAGAACGTGACCGTGCTCGTTCGACTGTATTACCGTTGAGTAGGTTCGGTTTGCTAGAAATGACTCGCCAGCGCATACGCCCAAGCGTGTTAGATAGTCACTATAAAAGTTGTACACACTGCGAAGGGTTAGGCCTCCTAAAATCGATCGAAGAAGTTGCAGCAGATGCAACAAGGCAATGTGGGTGGTTCTTGCAACACGATAAAGTGGCAAAAGTTGAGTTGACTTGTTCGCCTAATGTGGGAACGTATTTATTTTCTAATAAGCGAAATCAATTCGCTGCCTTTGAAAAGAATACGAACAAACGAATAGTTGTTCGCATAATCGAAGGCATTGCTACAGATAGAATTGTCTTTTATGCATACGACGAACGTGGCTCTGATATTGAATTAGATACTTTAGAAAAGGTAACACCACCTTCAATACAAAATTTGATGGATTTACAAGCATCGCACGTAGAGCCAGAAGAACTTCTTGAGAAAACTGGCAGGAAACGCTCTAGGCGAAGAGGTGGAAACAAGGCGCCTTTAGCTGAAGCAACATCTATCAGCGGCAATGCGAACTTAGATGAAGAAATGGCAATGTTAGATAAGCCA
>JABJDN010000143.1 GCA_018665385.1 Phycisphaerae bacterium
ATCAGTGGTTGATCCAACCCAACTTCCTGGCCCAAGATTGCCAGCCCAACCATGAAGTTCATCTATAAATGTTAAACATCTAAAGGAAGTGCCTTCTTGATAACAGGTCATGGTCCAGTTTTCGCCTGCATCTGTTGACTTCCAGATTTCGCCACTGATATTGCAGATCCAAATCGTATCGCCAATAACTACAATGTCATCGTGGTGAAGATAAGGTGCAACTGGCGAGGAGGGCATCACTCTCCAAATGCCCTGCAGGGGGCAGGGCCCCCATGCATTAATAACAGCAAGCAAGTCGCTGACATTAACTAATCCGTCCTCAGTAATATCACTTGAGCAATTTATACATACGCCCCAATCATTGATGATCTCGAGCATATCACTGACATTTGTCTGTAAGTCATAATTGATATCAGTCGCACATGTATTTGGTACATCTGCGATACCGAGTTCAAGTGTTACTGTTCCGCTACCAAAAGAATTTGTGTCCCACCCACCAACCCTAATCAGATATGTTGAGTTGGCATTAGGCATGAACTGAACGACAGAGTGATATGGTTGGCAGATAGCATCACTTGGCGCATCACCACTGCAAGTTAAGTTGATTAGATCGTTGCAGTTTTGTTTTTTTTCATAGACGATAATGCTTGTGTCAAATGAGTTGGAATCACAAGATGTTATGGTTATTTGTTCATTAGATTCTGCAACATAGGAAAACCAAATGTCACGATTCATAATGCCCATCAAATCACAAGAACTATCTGGGCTGTACCCGCTGTCGGTATATTCGGTGGTGTCGTATGGCGTCATTCCCTCAGAGATAACAATGGCAGTATCACAAGTATTGCCTGGTGTTCCGGCAGGAAAAAGTAGAAAGAATGTCATGCCAATTTCTGAGAGCATGTATATATTGTCTACTTTTAGGGGTCTTTATGCAAGGTAAAAATGAGGTTGGGTTTTACTCGCTTTCAAAATGCATTCTAGTGGTATTGAAACTGTAATATTCCGTCTTTCTCTAACAGGCTAGCACTTGTATTTAGTGCGTTTTGTCAAATACGTTGCAACTTATGAAGCAGGATTCATTCCGGCAATTCTTCGCCATGCACTAAGCTGACCAATATGAAATGCGGGATGACCTGACAGCATAAATGCTGCTACTTGGCCGAGCGTCTCCATCCTGCCTTCAAACGGAGTGCCAGCAGTCGAACGTTCAAACACTTCGGCATCGCATGTTGCAACGAATGCCAGAGTTTCTTCTAGTCGCGTTTTGCAATATTGAATAGCGGCCTCCTTCTCTAAATAGAGGCTAGCGTCTTCGTGACAATCCGCGCCGTGAGCATACAGAGAGTTCTCTTCATCTTTGAAAACAACCTCGCCGCCTAATAGTTGTTTGCATACGGCAAAATAATAAGCAAGGTGCCCGAGCACAAATGCAGGGTGATTGATTGTTGTACCAAATTGATTAGCAAATATTGATGGCTCAATATCACTGCAAATCATAAGCATTAGTTTTTCAGTAAACAATGCTGATCCAGAAATTGTTGATGCGGCTGGGTTTTGCGTTGCGGTCATAGTGTTTTCCTTTATTCAATACACGGATGTAATTTTCACTGGTTTAGGATTATACTGTTAGATGCTTAAGAAGCTAGATTAGATATCAAACAAGTCTAGGTTCTTCTGCATCCAATCATAGATGGATGTCGCTGGCTTGCCGGTAACTTTCTCAAATGTATCTGTCACTAGACTAGCTTTTCCATTACGCATCTGACGGAAGTGGCATAGAACTTGCATCTCCAAATCTTCTTCAGGAAAACCATATTCAAGAAGCATAGAAGAAAACTCCTCTTCAGACATATCAACATAGGTGATCGTCTCGTTACATGCTCGGCTCATCTCAGTAGCAATCTCGTTATAGGTTAATGCCGATGGACCAGTAATTTCCAAGTTAGCACTTTCCCACTGCTTAGGATCTGATTGAAGAACAGTAGACGCCACTTCTATGCAATCATCAAGAGCTACCATGCCAATACGTCCATTGCCTGCAGCACCGTACATGCTTCGTTCACTTTTTATCCCATCGATTTGCCCAAGCAAGTTCGTTTCCATCACTGTCTGCGGAGACACCAGCGTCCAAGGCACTTCGCAAGTGTTGAGTCTTTCAATCGACATTTGATGCTGTGTATCTAGCTGATCTCCTTCATGCCGAACTGCACCATACAACTTCACAATCTGTTTTATGCCCGCACTAGTAGCAGCATTAATAGCAGTAACCTCCCTTTGGCCAAGAGAAGGGTGCATCGGGCTGACTAAGAACATGCGATCGGCGCGCTGCATCAATGCAGGTAATGATTCTGGATCGTCTAGATTGCCAACAACTCCGGTTACATTCCCATGAGTCAATTTCTCAGCACTTGACTCACTCCGAGTCATCGCCAGAACTTCAACGCCGACTTGAGCAAGTGCACTAACCACTGCTGAGCCAAACATTCCGGTTGCCCCTGTAACTAGTATTGCCATTTTATTTTATCCATGGCAATTTATATTAACAGAATAATAATAGTAAGACGCTAGGTAAGCCAATTGATTAAGTGTATTACATAGAAAGGGTTTTCCACTTTATATGAATCATCGCAGAACTAATTATTTGTATCTTTTCTAGTGATGAATTTACTTAAAAAGTGTCTGTTGATAGAAATGCAATTGTAGATGATTCTCCGCATAAATCTTGGGAGTAGGCCGAACACCTTCATTAGTATTCCGCGCCATCCATCTAGATTTTCCCCAATAATAAGTAGGGCTTCGTCTTTCCAAAGAATCTCTCCAGTATTTTTGTTGACGACAGCAATGCCTTTTTTAAATTTCTCTGTATTGTTATAAGGGGGCTTTGTAGAAAATGAAAAGGTATCTTTTACCTGCTTGCTTTTAGAGACAGAGTTCATAAAGTTATTACATAATGGGCAAGTTCCATCGTAATGTATTTCAAAATTCTTATATAGCTTTTTATTGCTCACATACACTCCAGTTCTAGTTGTTTGTATTTTATAGAGGTAGAAAAAGAATATACAACTCTATTAATGTGATGTTTCAAGTCAACTCATAATGGATATTGCAGGTTACCAGAGTGTCGCTAAGGCAAAGTAATCTTATCCAAGAGTAATTCAAAGTTCCAAACCGCATACTTTATTGTCGTAGGTTCAGTTCCTCCCGAAGGAAATAGAGTCGGCACCATTGTCTTAAGTGTCGAAAAATTTGTGTCTAACTGATTACGATAATTGTTGATGTTATCGAAAGTCCATCCTGGTCCGCCAAGAAATGTAGATTCGCCAGACAGGGTAATGAAAACTTCGGAGCCATTGAGCGGGACGGTGTTACTTATTGGCGGGCACTGGGTCATAAGATATGCTAGGTAGGTTGCTGCAAGCGTTGGGCTCGGGCCAGCAGTGCCGTCGGGCAAGGTGTTGTAGACATTCTGTACGAGGGCACCATTATTGAAGCAGGGGAGTTTTGGTTGTTGATATGAACCATTCTCATCGTAATCGACCACAACTATATGCTCTGCAACTGCAGGTGGTAACGGGCATGTGCTTTGCAGGCAACCTCCAGCACTCTCTTCTGGGAAATAAGGGGGGGTACTTCCTTGTTGTTGGAGTAACGAGCAGGCTTCGTCGATGAGATGCTTTCCTAAATTATAATATTGTGGGTACCCGAAGTCGTAGCCAGTAGGGCCATAGATGGCGTCTCCACCGTAACTGCCAAGGACATTTCCGAATTTTACAGGTGGATTAGCAGCAGTGACATTGGGTAGGGCATTCGAGTCTCCGTGTAGACATTGTGTTATCTCGGCAAGCGAATAGTTAACATCCTCGATGTAACTTTGTTCTATCGAAAATATGTTGAAGCCATTTCCAGAATGGGTTGGATCTACAATCGCGTTAATTGCGTTCATCGTAACGATGCTGGCATTGAGCACGCAATTCCAAGCGGTAGGAGCTTCATCAGGATTGGTCGGTGCAGCACAATCGCCAGCGTCTCCGCATCCCCAAGCGTCGCAACTAGTTTTAGAATTGTCTGGGTGAAATCCAATTTTTAACGTGGATCCGTATTCATTTCTTAGCAGAGTGATGAGGTTTGCAAACTGCTGATTCATTTCGGCATTGGGTGTACTCGCAAGGAAACGCAGATGAATTTGTTCAAGGTTGGGTGCAAGCTTTTTGATTTTATTGACGTAGTTTTCTTGGTCAGCAGGTGGCGCGTTATCTGCTATCAATACACTAATCCAACTTGGCGATGTTGTTCCAAGTGGGCATTCGCCCCACGCACTGAAAACTGCAAGTAAGTCATGCACATCGATAGTGTTGTTGCCGTCAATATCTTCGTTGCATCCTTCGCATGGTCCCCAAGCCGAAACCACTGCAAGTATGTCAATTGAATCAACTGTGCCGCTATTGTCCGTATCACCTGTACAGGTTGAATTTGTACTCTGTACAGTTGGAACGAGATAGTTCGAGGGATCAAAGGTGCTTAAGGAATCGACGGAACCGCTCCAGTACACGCCTGCAAGGAATGGCATGGTTCCATGGTGGTAACTATTCCACGGTTTAGTGAATGTTGAGCAATTCGGGTTCGTATTGATGAAAAGTTGGGTTGGATTATCGTGCGCAGATTGAATTGAATACGGCAAGTTTGAATCGTAAAACACGGCTGTGTCTTGCGACAAACTTCCGGGAGGTGCGGCGCAGTTTACCTGGCCTGGTGGTGTTCCAGCATTATGAATCGCATATTGTTGAACAAGTATTCCATCAATTAGGGGATGCCCATCCGCTGAAAGAAGATGAAGCAATGAAAAGAGATCTATTTCATTCGCTTCAAGTGCGGTATTGTGGGAAGTACTGAGCGTGCTTTGAAGATTGAGGTTGGCGAGGTACTTGTCTGTAGAGTTGCCTTGCAGTACAGAATTAAGATCCCAATTAGCAGCAGTTTCCTTTGTCAATGCGCTAGCGGGAACGGGAATGATTTTCATGTTCGGCCCAAGGATCACACGAGAGGCCCACATGACAGCAGTCATCGCAGCAGCACTTTCTTGGGGTACGGAGCCGACTGGTCCTTCAACATCTTGCGTATAAAGCACGTACCCGTTTGCTGAGGTAGGTTGCCATTCGTTGTCGGTTGCAATTGGGAAACCGCCACCGGGTGTACCCGAGGAGTCCAAGGACATCCCCGATGCTACGAGAATTTGCATCGCAAAGTCTTTTCGCTTCGCTGGAGTTGTGAGATCAGGTGCAGTGCCATTGAAGAGTATATGAAGATCTGACGTCCATGCGATGTGACTAGATTGATTGAACTCAGTTTGCGTTCCAACAACGCGACCAGCGTTTGTAAGCGTAGACCTCGAATTAGATCCTGTCGCTTCGGTTTCACCGATGATTGCAAAGTCTGCAGGAACATGTTGTATATTTGCCTGTGTGAAGTTGTCCAAAAAGTAGACGAACGTTTTAGGCGATATCGTTGAGCTGCGATTAGTTACTGTGGATGAGTGTTGACCTGGAACAAATTGAGTAGTAGGACCAGGCGCTATTCCTGAA
>JABJDN010000083.1 GCA_018665385.1 Phycisphaerae bacterium
AGGCAACGAGATTATCCAAGCCGGACGAGATCTGTTTTAGTTGACCGCTCTACGTTGCCCAAGCCTATGCGTACATTTGATGCTATAGAAGTTGTGATTGATGATGTCGCGGAGTTAATCATAGGCAATGTTCGCAATGAAGTATGGGCGGAAGATATTAGCAGTCGCCCATTTCGTACGAGAGGAGTAGTCGACTTATCAGGCTATCGCGCTGGAGACGAAATTGGCAAACGCGGTATAGAGAAATCGATGGAGCGGGTGCTGCGTGGGGCAAGAGGAAAAATAGTGTTGCGCCAAAGTGGCGAAGAATTATCGCGAACAGATGTGCAGGGCGGCAGAGATGTGCAAGTGACGTTGGATATAGCATTGCAAGCTCGGGTTGAAGCAGCCATGTCGCCTGAGTTAGGATTGATGGAAGTTCAAGCATGGCACAACAACGCTGTTCTTCCGATTGGAACACCTCTACGCGGTGCAGTAGTCGTACTTGACGTTGAAACGAGTGAAGTGCTCGCGATGGTGTCGACCCCAGCGTTACGTGATAAGCATGACGTTGATGGTTATCCATGGCTGAATCGTGCAGCAGAAGGTCTGTACCCGCCGGGTTCAATAATAAAACCACTTGTACTTGCAGCTGCTACGACAGAAGGAAAGTTTGAAACTACAGGTGCTATCGAATGCGTGGGTCATTATTTTAAAAATGTCAAAAATGCAGCCCGATGCTGGATATATCGTGACATGTATAAAAATCGTACGCATGGCGAACTTGGTGCTGTTGAAGCACTTGCGCGTTCATGTAACATCTTCTTTTACGAACTTGGAACTCGTTTAGGCTTCGAAACATTAGTAGATTGGTTGCAACGATTCGGTATGTCGCAACCTCTTTCAAGTGGATTGACTTCAGCGAGACCAATCGGGACACTTGGGCATGTTCCTTCTGAAAAAGATATAGAGGAGTTGCGAAATCGTGGCGCACTTGCGTTTGAAACAGTAAGTGTTTCTATAGGGCAAGGCGCACTTACTTGGTCGCCGTTGCATGCTGCATCAGCATACGCAACACTCGCTCGAGGCGGTATGTGGATTGCGCCAACTCTTGTAGAAGGTAATGTCCACCCAGTAGAAAATTTGCATTTGGATCAAGAAGGTGTTCGTCTAGCGTTACATGGCTTACGTGATTCAATTGCGAAGCAATACGGTACTGGGTCAAGGCTGCGATTTGGAGGCGGGGAATACGAATCTACATTTAATGTTGACGGAGTTCGGTTATGGGGCAAGACGGGTACTGCAGAAGCGCCGCCGTACAAGTTACGGAATGACTCTCCACCAATTACTGGACTAGACCATTCGTGGTTTTTAGTGATGGCTTCGCCAATGAACGAGAGTACTCCGAAGATTGTGGTCGCAGTTTTAGTAGAACATGGTGGAAGTGGTGGTCGGGTTGCAGGGCCAATTGCGAATCAGGTTATCCATGCAATCAAGGTAGAGGGCTACTTGGATTAATGGCGTTGCAATCTAGAACAACTAAAGCACTGCACCGTTCAAAAGTACGGAAAATTCATGCTGGGTGGCTACTTTTCACTGCAGCGTTGCTCCTTACTTTGTTAGGTGTTGAAGCAATCAGCACGACAAGGCCAGATACTGCAGCGCGGCAATTTGCCCTTGGAATAGCTGGAATTGCAGCGGCTTTTAGCATAGCGTTTGTTCCGCAGAAAAGATACCGTCAAGCGAGTTGGTGGCTGTATGCCATAGGATTGTTCTTTCTTGTGTTCCTGTTACTTCCATTTGTGCCAGATTCTATTGTGCATCCAAGAAACGGCGCTCGGCGCTGGATCAACACTGGATTTATTGACATGCAACCGTCCGAACTTATGAAGATTGCCTTTGTATTTGCAATGGCTTCTCATTTACGGTTCAGGTCGCACTACAGAAAATTCAATGGCTTAATATTAGCGTTGTTTGTCGCGATTCCGCCTATGTTTCTTATTTTGATTGAGCCAGATTTAGGTACTGCCATGTTGTTTTTGCCAGCGTTGATTTCGATGGTAGTTGCAGCAGGTGCGAAGTATCGGCATTTATTGATTATTGGATTGCTCTCAATTATTGCTGCTGGTTCTATGTATCCCATACTTAAGCCTCATCAAAAAGACAGAATACAAGCGCTCATAGCGCAAGTACAAGGCGATGATAGGTTTGAACAAACAATCGGGTACCAAGGTGCGCGGGCTATGACTTTGATTGGTGCGGGGCAAGTGACTGGCGTTGGGAAAGCAGAAGCGGGAGAACTTTTGCGAGCAAATCATTTGCCAGAAGAGCACAACGATATGATTTTCGCTGTAATTGTATTACGCTGGGGATTCGTCGGGTCGCTTTTAGTCTGGGGTTTGTATCTGTTATTTGCTCTTGGAGGTTTAATCGCCGCAGTTGGATGCAAAGACCCATTCCCTCGACTTGTCGCTGTCGGCTTGACAACTATGGTCATCTCCCAGATGATCATTAATTCAGCGATGACATTAGGGTTAGCTCCAATTACGGGATTGACATTGCCTTTCGTGAGCGCTGGGGGTTCTAGTTTAGTCATAGCATGGCTAATGGCGGGTATCCTGTTCGGAATTGCAATGCGAAGAGACCCTGCAATGACGAGAGAAGGGTTTCAATTTTCAGAAGAAGGAATACAGTAGTGAGTTCAATTGAACATATCCCAGCAGATTTTTACGAGCAAGTAGCGGAACTTGGCGTCGTTTTTGACGACGGAGATGTAGAGCGCCTTGGTGCATACATTGACGCATTGCTAGAAACGAATAAGAAATTTAACTTGACCGCAGTTAAAGAGCCGGAGCAAGCATGGACAAGGCATATTTTAGATAGCCTGTCACTTATTCCTGTGTTGACTAAAGAACATGTTGAACATGTCGTTGATATTGGAAGCGGGGGCGGCTTGCCAGGCATACCGCTTGCTATCACTATGCCTGAAGTTACGTTTACTCTAGTTGAAACAACAACGAAGAAAGCGATCTTTTTGAACGAACTAGTTGATCAGTTTTCACTTGACAATGTGACTATTATTTCTGAACGTGCCGAAAATTTATCGACGAAAGATGGCGGTTTCAGAGATATAGCTGATGCTGTTGTTGCGCGTGCAGTTGGTCCGTTGAACGTTTTGCTTGAACTAACTATCCCATTCGCAAAAGTAGGCGGCGCAGTTATTGTTATTAAAGGTGAAAAAGCACCACAAGAAATTGAAGATGCTCGTAAAGCACTGCACGTGTTGAAAGCAGAAGTAGAATCGAGCGTGCGAACAACTACCGGCACTGTTGTTACGATTAGAAAAAAGGACAATACGCCTAAGTTGTATCCACGTATAGCAGGAGAACCAAAGCGGGCGCCGATTGGTAAGAAGGTCGAGCGACATTGAGCAAAGTTGACCCCATGTTCATAGAGGGCGGACCACTCAGTGAAGTCTTGGCTGAGTGGGAGCCTCGTCAGCAGCAAGTGGACATGGCTTGCGCGGTTGCAGATGCTCTTGAAAATAAGAGCCAACTACTTGTTGAAGCTGGAACTGGTGTCGGTAAATCGTTCGGGTA
>JABJDN010000133.1 GCA_018665385.1 Phycisphaerae bacterium
GAAAGATCTTGTTCTTACCTACGAAGATAAAAAAATGCCGTATTGGTTTACAACATACGGTGATGCGCCGTTCGGTGAAAAATCACTTTGGGTTTCAATGCATGGAGGTGGCGGCGCACCACCAGAAGTGAATACAAAGCAATGGGAAAATCAAAAGCATTTGTATACTTTAGAAGAAGGTGTGTATGTTGCTCCTCGAGCGCCTACAGATACCTGGAACTTATGGCACCAAGCGCATATCGATCCAATGTTTGAGCGGTTAATTGAAAACATGATTGTGTTTGAAGGTGTGAATCCGAACAAGGTCTACATCATTGGATACAGTGCAGGCGGGGATGGTGTTTTTCAGCTTGCACCACGAATGTCTGATAGGTTAGCAGGCGCGGGTATGATGGCAGGCCATCCAAATGAAACTAAACCAGAGGGCTTGAGGAATTTGCCGTTTGCATTGCATATGGGTGCAAACGACGGTGCATACGATAGAAATACAATAGCAACACAATGGAAACAGGCGCTAGAAGATTTGCAATTGGAAGATACAGAAGGGTACGTACATCAGGCAGTTATCCACGAGGGTAAAGGTCATTGGATGGATCGGCAAGAGGCCATGGCACTTCCATGGCTCGCTAAACACGAGCGTAATCCGAATCCTCGTACAGTGGTTTGGGTACAAGACGATGTGCTTCACGATCAAATGTATTGGTTAGGAGTACCTACGCCAAAAGAACGAACGAAAATTGTTGCATCTTTCGATGGTCAAACTATTACGATTCACGAAAGCGATGTTGAAACAATCACTGTGTATTTGAATGACTCGATGCTTGATCTCGACAAGCCTGTCCTCTTGAACTACAAAGATGGAGCGTTAGGTTCTTTCGAAGTTGTTCGTAGTCAGCAAGTGATTGCTGAGACTCTTCGTGATGGCGAGGATTGGTACAGCGCAAAACTTACCATTTCGTTGCCTTAATTGTGGGCAGGCAATTGTTCCACAATGCGCTCAAGTATATCGATAGATTTTTTAATCTCGTCAAGCGTTGCCGCGTAGTAATGTTCTGTGTGGTAGAAATATTCCGCAACTTCTGCGTCAATTATATGCACTTGTTTTGGATCTTCTTCTGGAACAAGAACGTATTGCCCTACGCTGAATTGATCAAGAGCAAGTGTTTCGGAACCATTATTTAAATCAACAACGTCTTTCAGTGCAACTGCTCTTCGCAATCGCATTAAATCTGAAGGGCTATGAATAACAATGGAGCGGCGCTTTGAACCCGATGGCGTGTCTTTATTGAGTGCAAGTAACAAACTCTTCCATTGCTTTTCGCCATCGCACCGCACGGATTGTACGTACGGTATAGCTATGCCCTCTTCGAATGTAATCGTAAGTGCTTTGTTTGTGCCTTCTGCAAAAAACGCATTCGCATCGATTGAGCCAACTGCAGCCGACATGGTCTGGTCTATAAATTCTACGCCCATGCCATTGACTTGTTCTTTCTTGAAGAAGGCAAGTCGACTTGCTGGGATTGCAGCAGCAAGGTTTAGATGTTTAATAATTTCGTATACCATGCGGGTCACTAAGATTGATTCACCTGGAAAATGATTGCCAGCAAACGCAGCAATAGCCGGATTGTTTCTGTATGAATAATCTTGAGCGATCAACTGGTGTGCAATTTCGCGGTACATCTTCAACTGTTCGTTATTCTCGATGAAGGCTAAATCAAAGACATCGTTTTCGCGAATGCGGTAAGAATCTCGGAAGAGTTCGTTGCCAACATTATCAAATCGCGGATCATCTTTCGGCATTGCGCTAAGTGCACGCCCGCTTTGAGGTAACACGTGCGGCGTAAGCACTATGATGACTTCAGTGCGTGTTGATGTAGTACGTTCTGCATGGAACAAACCGCCGATAAATGGCAAGTCACCTAAGAGGGGGACCTTGTCCAATACTGTGTGATGTTCTTTATTAACGAGTCCGCCAATAATAAAAGGCGTATCGTTTGGAATCCGTCCATAGGTCTGGACTCGCCTACTAGAAATTGTAGGAGCAGAAGCAAGTAAAGTATCGTTTGCGTCACGTATTTCTAGGTCGGCGCCTGGCACTCTCGACGAAACAATTGTATCAATGAGCATGCTGACTTCACTGCTATCTGCTGAAATTCGAGGGCGCACATTTAACATGATTCCAGTTGGCAAGTATTTAAAATTAAACGAAAGAGTATCTGCGTTCGTAATACCCGATGTGCTTGTAGCGATGGGAATGTCTTGCCCGACTCGAATTGTGGATTGCCGGTTGTTCAAGGTTAATACACTTGGTCTTGATAAAATTTCTGCGTGCCCGTCTTGAATCAATGCGCGAAGGTTCATGCCAAGAATCCAATTGCTCGCATTACTAAATGGCTGTGATAAGTCAATGCCTGCTAACACAGCGTTTAATGTGTCGTTTGGCGTATTTGCATTGAGTTGGCCCGCGTTGATTGAAGTGATACCATTATTTGTATTTGAAAGATTCCAATCGATACCTAAATCTTTCAGGCCATCTTCGTTGATTTCAAGGACCATGCCTTCAATGAAAATTTGCCTTGCGGGCCGATCAATATAATCGGTCAGTAACTGATTGATTTTACCGAAATGGCCTGGTCGCGCTTTGTCGAAAAACACAATGATTTGCGTTGTTGGTGAAGCAATCATGTTGTTTGCAAGCGGGCTAGCGGTAGTAGGTACCATACTCATACCGAATGCACCGCCAGTAACACTGCCGCCAACTAGTCCAGTAAGTTCAGCAGCTGGTTCTGGGATAAGGACAACATACGGGAGTTGTTTCCACTCTATGTCAGTTGGTATTTCTGAAGGCGTTGAAAATGTGGTTATGCCATACCCCTTTAATATTTCAACTGCAGTTGGTGCGTCGATATAACTCAATTGTATAATTTCGCTTCCAAGGTCGCCAATAGTTAAACTTGCGCGAGTTGCTTCAAGCGATGCGAGCGATTCGGTTACGAACTCTTGCAGCGCATCAATATCTGCGTTGTGGGAAGAATCGTTTCCAGCAATCGTGATTCCTTCGCACCAAATATGCGGTGGTTGAGATTGGTAGAGTTTGTATCCGAGTCGGATGATATACGTACTGCCATCTATTTTTTTGGCGATGGAAACATGTTCAGTAACCCCATCCGGTGGACTATGAAGCACACCATCTAAAACATTACTTGCGCTGGAATATCCACTGTACTGGTACTTCGTTACGATAAGGTCGATGAGTTCGCCAATTTCGGTTGTGCTCATCGCAGCTAACGGAAGGTAGAGATGCTTTGGCGGGCTATCACCACCTTCTTGTTCTGGGATAAGTTCAGCAATTTCTTCTGCAGATATTTCTTCTGGTGCCGCAGGTCCAGGCGCTTCTTCTGCAAGAAAAACAATGTTTGGTTCACCTAAGGCTTCGTCAATCGCATCCGCTAGTTCTTTGAAGTCAACACTTTCATCAACTTCGAACACGACACCGTTACTTCTTGGGATTTCCATCGCAAGCACGTTCGTAGAGGTTGTAGTCGAGCAACCAATAGCACCAAACAACAAAGAAGCAGAGGCAAGCAAAATGGTTCCAAGTTTCGCAGTAGGGTGTTTCATATTTGATCTGGTGTTTGTTTTGTCTTGCATGATTGTATTTTGGTCAAGGGTTATAACACGGCTCATTAGTTCTAAAACAGCAGGGTCGTGCGTTACTATTATGACGGTTCTGCCTGACATATGGTCAAGAACATCTTTGATAATTTGTTTTGCTGCAGTGGCCTCGATGGATGCTGTAATTTCATCAATAATAAGGGTTTGCGGCTTGCGAACGAGTGCTCTAGCGAGATTGATTCGTTGTTTCTGTCCATGAGATAACTCTACAGCGCCATCACCAATACACGTGTTGTAACGATCGGGAAGTCTTTCTATCACTTCATGCGCACCTGTGAGTTTGCACGCTTCAATGATTTGTTCTGCGGATGCCGTTGGCCTCGCGTAGCGCAAGTTGTCAAGAATGGTGGAATTGAATAAAAAGGCATCTTGGAAAGCAATTCCAAACATGCCTCGGACATCTTGCAAACGCATGTCTCTTATGTCATCTCCGCCGATGGTAATTTTTCCCGAAGTGGGGTCGTTGAATCTTGGAAGTAAACTCAGAAGCGTACTTTTGCCTCCACCACTTGGTCCAGTAATGGCAATATGTTCGCCAGCATCCACACAAAGGTTTATATGTTCAAGCACTTTTGTTGATTCGTCGTATATAAACGCGACATCGGTTAACTGTATTGGGCCAACAAGTTGAACAGTCTGCGTTCTGGTTCGCATGTCGTATGCAATTTCATCTACAGGTTCGTCGAGCATGTCAAGCACACGGTCAACGCTTGCGGAAGTTTGCGAAAAGTGTCCAGTGCCACTGATAATTTCAAGGACTGCTGGATACAACATTCGAACGTACCAGAAGAACATGAGGAAAGTACCAATTGTCATGCTCCCTGCATGGACTTCCCAGGCACCGTAACCAAGAAGCAACACAGTGCCTGCGCCAACAAGTAAATCCGCAACAACTTTTTGCGCAAACTGAAATCGCTTCGTTTTAATTTGATTGTCACGTCCAGCGCGAATCGTTTGTAAGAACGATTCTGATTCTCGTTTTTCTGCAGAAAAACCCTTGATAACTTGAGCGCCCATAAATGATTCGACTAAGTTTCCATGTGCTTCTGCCAGATGTTCTTGCGCACGGTGGTGACTGTCACGAATAGGTAGGTAAAACTTTTTATATGTCCACAAGTGGAAGGGGAGAACCAAAGTACTCGCTAGAGCCAGTTTCCAATTTAACACATACAACAAGACAAGAATTATTTGAAATTCGATGATGTATCGAAGGAGCGTCGGTAATTTATCTTGGATGAATGTTTGAATACGAAACGTGTCATCCATTACTCGAGAACTAATTTTCCCAGGTCTATTCGCTTTGTAAAAATCCATGCCAAGTTGCTGCATGTGATCAAACAAACGCTGACGTAAATTAAAACAGACGTGCTCGCTTACTCGAACTGAAATCATACGGCTGATGTAATACAGAACATTACGCATGACATAAATCGTGCATAATGACACAAGAATAATTGTGAGTAGTTCCCAACCACCCGTTCCAGCAGCAAGCGCTGGAAACACATTGTCTACAAGAAGGGAGAGTGCCCAAGGCAAAACCATATCTGCCAGAGCAAGCATCCCAACAAGGATGACGACCATAGTGATTTGACCACCCCAGGGTCGTATAAGTTGACCAAAACTAAGAAGGCCGTTTGTTTCTCTATTGGATGTGCTCATTGCCTGCACATCGTAACAGGCACTGCTCCGTTTACCAACGTTTTATTCACCACTGCCGTCTCTATCGTGTCCATAAGAGGGTTTTCCGCCTACCCAAACCTGTCTAGCGTCCACAATAAAGAGACCGTTTTCGTTGATGTCTACAACAGAGCCTTCTACAACTACATAGCCTAAAACTTCCAAGCCATGGTCACCGTCTACGCTGAACGGATACACATCTCCAGCTTCGTCCATAAAACGAATTGTGCCAAGGCCTTGTGTGATTAGATTTGGGTCTTCGCAACAGTAATCTTCAGGGGTCGCACAGTGTTCTTCTTCGCCCATTAGTTCGCAAGAAAGAAGCGATGGATCAGCGACAATCATCATCGCAAGTGTAGGTACAAAGGAAGCATTCTTGCGACCACCAACTCGTGCAAGGAACGTTACTCTGTCACCTTTTTTTGCGGTCTTTTTTACCTCAGTAAGGTCTTTCACATCGCTTGGTCTATCAGCAGTGAAAAATGTGTTAGGTAACGAAGTAGGTGCTGTAGCTGTGGATTCTGTTACTGTGGCTGAATTATCGTTGGCGCCACCACAACTAATGAGAGCTGCAGTAACGAGGGATAGTAATAAAAGTTTCATAGTATTGTTTCCTTATTTATTCTGATGCTCGGAGCGCTTCTGGGATTGGTAATTGTAAACATCGTAACGCAGGGGCAATTGCGCCAATAACGCCAAGCAGCAAGCCTGACCCTATACCAAGCGCAATAATTTCTGCGGTCATTGAGAGAGTAAAAGTCCCCATAGAAAAGCGAACGGTAAACCCATCAAGAGCAAACATAGCAATGGTGCATGCAATGATTGCTCCTACAGAAGCCGAGAGTATGGACTCTTGTACAAGCGATAGAGCGATTGCGCCTCGTTGATACCCAAGGGTTTGTAGCGTGCCGACTTCACGAACGCGACTGGCAAATGCAGCATAGGTCGAATTAAAACCTCCGAGCATGCCGCCAATGGCGATCATGATGCAAGTAATCACAACCATCAGTTCAATTGGTTTGTAAAAGTCAGCAAGTGCAGAAAAGTATTCGTCTTCAGAAATAGCTGCGAGTTCTAAATCAATTCTGCTTGCAGCGAACATATCAAGGTCGCTTGGCTTCGCACTGTCAAGGGCAACGATGACACACGAAAGGGTATCGCGTTGGCTTGTGATTTGCAAATCTGTAAGCGATGTCCAAATTTCACCCTCAACAATACCGCCGTCTGCTTCAAATACTCCACTCACTGTGTATACGTCATCGTCGAGTACTATTGAAGAACCAATTGAATCACTCGCTTCGGTGTACCCTAGAGTTAATGCAGCAAGTTTTCCAACGACCATTTCATTACGACCGTTTCGTGGTGCAATACCCTGTGTGATATGCACTCGGTCGTGTACAAGGAACGCCTCTGGCCGAATGCCTCTGATAAGCACCAAGCGATCTTCACCGTTCACTAACAAAGGCATTTGGATATGAATTTCTGGTGAAACGCCTTCTATTCCTGCGCGCTTTCGAAAACCATCGATACTACCAGCAACTATTCCAGCGGTATCCATGCCAACTTCACTTCGCTCGACACTTTCTACACTACCAGCGCCAAGGAGCATGATGTTTTGTTCAGCGCCACTCACAGCTAATGTTGCTTGCATGCCAACCATAAAGCTGCCAGCGATCATTATAAGTAAGACGACAAGCCCACTGCCAAACACAGTGAGTGCAAGGCGCATAGGCGAACGCCCAAGGTTCCGGGTTGCATATTCAAAAGGCAATAATTTCATGGGTATTCCTTTAGACAGCTCTGAAACAAGTTGCGATGTCGGTTCGTGCAAGGCGAAGGGCAGGCAACAATGCGGCAAACATGCCAAGACCCAGTGCTAAGGCGACGCCCATGATTGCAGCTGCAGGTCCTGTGGACATTTCAATGTTGACGCCTTCCATGGTCATTGTGAATTGACCAAACTGCACAGTTAAGAAGGCTGCAACGCCACCTAAAATTCCGCCAATAATTGCAATCGTCGCGCCTTCAAGTATGACCATCCAACCGATGAGCCAACCTGTATACCCAAGGGTTTGCAAAACTGCATGGTCTCGAACTCGGTCGCGCATTGCAAGTACGACTGCATTAGCAACTAATGCGAATACAGCTGCAAGTGCGCCCCAAGCAAGCATTCCTGCGACTTCTGCTAGATGCACGATATCTCGTGCGGCTCTGCCAACGAAAGCTTTTTCGGGGAACGTAGAAGTAGGGTGTTCGTCGTGTGCAAATGCTTCGTCAATAGAGGAAGCAACGCTTTCAAGCTGGTTTGAATCTTCCACTTGTACATTGAACTGCGTAACGATAGTCCCCGTGCCACCTTTCCTCGAGGTCTCTTGCAAGAATGGAAGTTGCACAATTGCAACATTCTTATCTTGTGCTTGCTCAGTTTCTTGAATGCCTGCAACAAAAATTTCGATGCCAGCTGCAGAGAATCGTTCGCCGACTTTTATACCTCGTCTTTTCGCAAGTGCAGAGCCAACGATAGCTCCATCGCCGCGTTTTTTCCAGTTCGCAACTGAGCCTTCTACTATGACACCGTCTTTTGCAAGGGCGTGTTGAATAGAATCACGCGGGACGCCACGAAACGTTACAACGTCAAGCGATGCACCGCAGTTTGAAACAAGTGTTTGAATTGGAACAACGCTTGCAACACCAGAGAGTTGCTCAATTCGGTCTTCGTAATACTGCGGAAGCCTACTTGTAAAAGGGCAATATCGATTTTCACGGTAAACCACAAGTGTGGTTTCGCCAGCGGTCATCTCTGTTGCTTCCTTCACGCCAGTTCGCATGGATTCAACTACCACGAATAAGAACATTGCAATTGCAATACCCCCTAGAGTAAGTGTTGACCGAATAGGAGAACGTTTAATTTGTTTTAGAACGGTTGGTATGACGCGTACAATTCTCATGTTGTCACCTGCTCGATAAGTTGACCTTTTTCAAGGTGCAAAAGTGTGTTTGCCCACTCTGCCGTGCGTGGGTCATGTGTAACCATTACAATTGTTTGCCCTTGCTCTGTTTGCAAAATTTGCAATAAGTCCATAATGGCAGTGCCCGTTTCGCGATCAAGGTCACCAGTTGGTTCATCTGCAAGAAGAATGGTTGGCTCGGTAACAATGGCGCGGGCGATTGCGACTCGTTGCTCTTGACCACCAGAAAGTTGCCTTGGGTAATGGTTGTGCCTATCGCTAATACCTACAACATCAAGAGCGCGCGAGACTTTTCTATGTCTTTCATTACGAGATACGTTATGCAACAGCAGTGGAAGTTCTACATTTTCGTATGCAGTCAGTACAGGAATAAGGTTGTAGAGTTGGAATATGTACCCAATATGATCGGCTCTCCATTGTGCGAGTGCGTTGCGTCCGAGTGTGTGCATTGGAGCCCCATCAATTAGCAACTCGCCCTCGCTGGGCCTGTCTATGCCTGCAAGCAAGTTTAACAATGTTGTTTTGCCGGAACCAGATGGACCCATGAGCGCAACAAATTTTCCTTTCTCAATTTCTAAATCAAGATTTCTAAGAGGCGTGATTTGCTCAGAACCACGATAGTAATGTTTCGTTAATTGTTTGCATTTAATGAGAGCCATTTTAATGAGCTCCTTCTAGTTGTACAACATCGCCTTGGGAAAAGTTGATGTCGCTTGTAATTATTTTTTCACCAGTAGATAGCCCAGACAGAACTTCTATCCAACCATCGAATTCGTTTTCGCCTAACACTATGCTTCTGTGATCTGCTAAACCTGTGCCTTTAGACAAGCCTGATATTACCCATACCTCAGGGTTCGCTTTATCTTGTATTGCGTCAATTGGAATAAATACATGTTGTTCAGTCCATGTACCTGCCTCACTTGCTTCACGTTCAGGTTGTAAAATTTTCACACGTGCAAGCATGTCGGGTTTCAGTAGTGGCGAAGGATTGAGAATTTTAACTTTTGCTTCCATCGTATTCTTTTGTTGGTCTGCGCGATGAACGAAACGAAGCACTTCGCCTTCAAAAGTAGTGTTAGGCAAAACATCAACAATAATTTTTGCAGGATGCCCTACGCCAACGGAAGATACATCCGAAAGTGGTACGTCGGCTCGCACCTGCAACTTCGTTGGATCGTATAAGTGTACGATATGCGATCCGTGTTCGCTTCCACCGAATCGTATCACTGATCCAGGTGATGCTATGAGTTCAATCACCACGCCATTGAGTGGCGACATTACGGTGCAACGGTCAAGGGCAAGTTGCGCGGTATCACGAGCCACTTTTGCATCGTGCAGGGATGCTTGAGCTATTTCAACATTTGCTTCTTCAGTTAAAAGTCGCAAACGAAGGCGTTCCACTGGCCCCGCTGCTAAAGACCCAGAATCAACAAGCGGTCTTTTGCGGTTGTATTCATCTGCGATTTCTTGCTTTTTTGCCTGAGCAGCATTGCATTTGCCTAGCCAGAGTTGCACTTTTGCGTCCGCAGCTTGAACTGCAAGTTCGTTATCTTCCGAAACGAGTTTTGCTAATGGTTGACCTTTGTCGACAACATCGCCTTCAAGGACAAGCACCTCTTCAACAATTCCTTGCGTAAGTGCGCCTACATACACCGAGTAAGGTTCAGCTTCTACCCATCCTGGTGCTTGCACTATCGAACCTAGGTCTTCGCCTGTTTCTTGAGGTATGTCTGTGACAACGTCACGGATAACAACAGTAACAGCTTCGACTTTCGTTGATGGTCGTATAGATTGCCAACTTGCATAGATAAGTACACACGCAGTAACTGCGATGATTGCTACTGGGACTCCTAAGCGAGTCAAGAAACGTCTTTTTGGTTGTGGGATAGTAGTATTCATTTGTAGATTCCTGTAAACGTTCCGCCGACTGCTCGTTCAAGAGCAATAACGGTAGTGGAAACAATGAGTGCATCTTGCAACTTGTGTTGCTTCGCTGTAATAAGTTCCCGTTGGATAGGTATAAGCTGAAGTGGGTGAAACTCGCCACGTTTGTTTGCGTCCACGGCTCGCTCTAAGGATGTTTCTGTTGCGCGTACAATTTGCGAATCGATATCTAGTTCCAAAGTAGATGACAAGAATGATTCATGAAGTGTTCGAACTTCTTTTACTACTGTACGCATAGCATCGATGTATTCAAACATTGATTGTTGCATTTTAGAATCTGCAACAGATTCTTTTGCATCGCCGTCGAGCGCAATGGTGATTGATCCACCAGGAAGAATTGCTTGACGGTCACCAAAGTTTTCATTAAACATAACGCTTGCAGAGATGAGTGGAGGATTCGCAAGACCAATTTCTGCTGATCGTTTTGTAATGATTGCACGTTTTGTTGCGAGGTCTAGGCGTTGCTCAATTGCAAAGGATAGAAGTGTTACATCGGTATAGTCAGTGTAGTTTGTAAGTTGCAATGGTATGACATCTAAAACACTTTCAACTTCTGGGCAGCCCATTGCATGGAGCAATTCTAAACTTGCTATAGCAAGCTTATTCACCGCTTGTTGCGAAGTGTGTTCTGATTGAAGCATAGAAATACGCGCTTTATCGATGGCATTCCCTGAAGCTTCACCAGCCGAAGCGTGCTCGATTGTAATTTCCAGTGCACGTCTCGCAAGTGTTGTGTCTTGCTCAGCTAGCTCCAACAGAGTTGCATAATTCGATACCGTTAGGTGTTTGGTGCGAACATCTGCAACAACTTCAATAGTCCTGCTTGCTGCAGTAAGAATTGCTTGCTGTAGAGTTTGTTCAGCTGCAGCGATTCGGTCGGGTCTAGTCCAGAGCCAACTCAAGCCTTGCATTCCTTGCAGTATTATTGGAGCACCAGATAAGCCATCAATCGCAATCCCAAAAGCGCCATTTATTGTTGGGTTCGCTGGAAGTTCTGCTTGCGCTATCTCAGCTCTGCGTTGCACGATGATAGATAAATCGCGTTTCAAAAGCGCATCGTGGGTAATTGCGTATGCGAGGGCGGCATCTGCTGAGAGTGATTCGCCGGGTTGCCAAGCTTGCGATTCATCGATGACGACCGGTAGTTGCTTTTGAGCGAGATTGCGAGCCGATTGCACATCTTTGGTTGCATCGATCGATGCTGCACAACCAGTCAGGAGTGAGAACACACTAATTTGAATTATTCGTTGCAGTTTGAAACTGCGTACATTTGGAAACATGTAAAAGTCCTTTTCATAGAGACAACACACACATCATGTAAAGAGTGTAAAAAGTGTAGGTCTATGAAATTTAGACTTGCAGAATGATAGCACCACGCAATGGAGGCGCGTTGCTATAGCCGATTTTCGAAATGTTGGGAACGGGCGGGCCGTGCGACACTGCCATGATGCGTTGGTCATGCGAGAACAAATCAAGAGTTGCAAAGAAAGGTGCAGGTGTAGTAGCACCGATGATATCGATTGGTGCTGTCCACTGCGGTGTAGCCACTGCGCCTTTGATAGTGCAGCCACAGTCTCCATCGCAAGGAACATTTTCTAAGCCATCGTCAGTTTTTTCTTCTGCAATACAAGATGTTTTTTGCTTTTGGCAACAAGAAGTGTCGTCAACAATAGTAACTGCGACTTCAGTTGCGCAACAGGATGAAGGAGCGCCTGTAGCAGTCTTCACAATGCAACAACATAAAGGCATGGTGAATACAAGCACCATTGCCATCATGTGAGTAAAGATTCCGTGTCTGTGATACATCGAACTCGTTAGTATACCCTCAACGGTTTCTGAAGCAATTAAAATGCATTATTTGTAAGAAAATACGCCCCTCGTCCAATAATAGGGGGTTTGTTATCTTTACTATGTACGCATGATTGAATTACTTACAGCTGCAGTTTTCGCGTATTCTCAACCTTCTGTACCAGACTCCAAATTAGATTGGTGGAGAGATTCCCGCTTTGGGATGTTTATTCATTGGGGTTTGTACGCAGTTCCTGCTGGAACGTGGAAAGATAAAGGCACAGGCCATGCGGAGTGGATTCGCACTACAGCGCAAATTCCGCTTGAAGAATACGATGAATTTGTTCCGGAGTTTAATCCTGTTAATTTTGATGCAGACGCATGGTGCGCTATGGCTAACGACGCAGGCATGGGGTACGTAGTGATTACCACCAAGCACCACGATGGATTCTGCTTGTTCGATTCTGAATATACAGATTTTGACATTATGTCCACACCATTTAAGCGGGACATTATGAAAGAGCTTGCAGAGGCAGCACCAAAACACGATATTCACATGAGCTGGTACCACTCAATAATGGATTGGCACCACTCCGACTATTTACCAAGGCGTGGATGGGAAAAAGATCGCACTGCTGATGGGGCCGACATGCAGCGATATAGAAAGTATTTGCATGCACAAGTTTCAGAATTACTCACCAATTATGGCCCAGTTGGCATCATGTGGTTTGATGGAGAGTGGGAATCAACTTGGCGTGGGTCATACGGCAAGGAGCTGTACGAATTGTGCGTTGGTTTGCAACCAGAAGTTATTGTGAATAACCGTCTGGGTGCACGCGGTGGCATGGAGGGATTGACTGGCATGGATGGGTACGCTGGCGGGTACGGTGGCGACTATATGACACCCGAGCAAGAAATTCCTGATGCTGTAGAACAAGGCATCGACTGGGAAACGTGCATGACGATGAATGGGCGCTGGGGATACAACATGGTCGACAAGAATTTCAAATCAACAACGGATTTGTTGCAGAAGTTGTCAGACATCGTATCAAAGAGCGGCAATTTTTTACTGAATGTTGGACCAAAAGCAGACGGTACATTTCCTGAAGAATCAATTCAGCGATTGGAAGAAATAGGCGATTGGATGGACGTCAACGGGGAAGCCATTCATGGAACTGTTGGTAGTCCGTTTCAAGAATTAGATTGGGGCAGGGCTACGCAAAAATTTCACGATGAATCTACAACACTCTATTTGCATGTGTTTGATTGGCCAGCCGATGGAGAGCTACTCGTGCCAGGACTTGCAGGCACCGTTACAAGCGCACGTGTGCTAGGTGGTAGCGATGTTTTGTATGAAATGGGGCAAGGTGAAATGACATTGCATTTGCCATCTGTGCAACCAAACGAGCACATTAGCGTTGTTGCCGTAGAAGTACAAGGGAAACCTGTCGTGTACGAATCGCCTAAAATCACAATAAGTGCTGATACTTTCGTGCATACCCTCAAAGTAACACTATCGGTTGGTTCAGAAGATTTGGATATTCGGTATTCGACAAACGACAACACGCAATTCCAAATTTATAATAAGCCTTTTGAAATAGATACAACTACAACTATTTTTGCACAAAGTTACGATGGCGATCAAGCCGTAAGCAAAATTGTTTCGAAAGCGGTTACAAAAACAGCGCCTCGTAGTGCAGACGAACTGCAAGCAAACGTACATGGAAAACTGTCCCTCAGTGTGTACGAAGGTGATTGGGACGAGTTGCCTAACTTCAGCTTGCTTACACCAACGGAAAGAACGACGGATTCATCATTTTCGATTCCAGAACGTGAATTTGTAGCACGGGTATACACTGGATTCATATACGCTCCAAGTACAGACATGTATATGTTTGCGTTATCGAGTGACGATGGCTCACGTTTTTCCATAGGCGATGATGTAGTTATAGATAATGATGGCTTGCATGGCGCTCAAGTTGTGCAAGGCGCGATAGCACTTGCACAAGGGTGGCATGCGTGCAAAGTGGAATGGTTTAACAAAACTGGCGGTGGCTCGCTCGGTTTGAACATGGGCGTAGTAGGTGAGCCTCTCATTGCTATACCTAGTGCATCGCTGTCTACGGCAAAATGAAACTTTCCTTTATCATTCCAGCTTGGAACGAGGAAGCATTAATTAGTGCCACAATTGCATCTTTACACAGTTCTGCAAGTGCGTTTGAGTATGAAATAATTGTTGCTAATGATGCATCAGACGACAGAACCGCAGAAATTGCAGATGCTCAAGGCGCGATTGTAGTGCATTGCGATAATCGCCAAATAGGACCCACGCGAAACGATGGTGCGAATGTTGCATCCGGCGATGTCTTTATATTTGTTGATGCAGATACTATTGTGCAAAAAGAAGTTGTGCACGAAACAGTTAAGGCAATTGAAAGCGGAGCAGTTGCGGGGGGGAGTTTTCCAAGGTTTGACGGAAAAATCCCTTTCATTGCTAAGTGTCTTTCAAATGTGTTGGAATTTGGTTTTAAATTGAAGGGTGTTTCAGCAGGTGCGTATATATTTTGTACTCGAGAAGCATTTTTGAAATCGGGCGGATTCGATCCTAAATTTTATGCAGCAGAAGAAGTTCATTTTTCCTACAGCCTGCATACATATGGTCCGTTTAAAACGATTGATTCGCATGTGGTCACTTCTGGTAGAAAATTCCGAACGCATTCGCTGTTTGAAATATTTCCAACATTATTTCTAGTTTCTATTCCTGGCATTCGAAACATTAAAAAACGCAAGAAATTGTGGTACGGTGAACGTCGAAATGAGAGCACATAATGGCGAAGAAGACACCCGCATCATGCGTTTTATACAATCAAATACACAATAACACGAAGAATTATGCCTCCGTTCAATTCTTACTACTCTTCTGGATTTGTTTTTGAATTTATCCAGTGTACGATGCTTGGTGCATGGGAACCTAGCATCATAAACAGCCCTAAGTGGCCGCTTGGGTACACCCATCGCTCAGGTTTACCTGCTCGTTCCCAGAGTACATCGCCATTTTCAGATGGCACAACTTCATCCCATTTCGCATGCACAATAAGCGTGTTGTCGTGGGGCAATGCAGGGGCAAGAAAGTATGGGTCGCGTGAAGGTGTCTGCAAATACAATTCGCTCATTTCAGAAAGTTCATCACGAGAGAATCTAGTTTCGTCCTCGTTCGTAAATTTCCAATTTGTGAATGCTCCATCTTGAACAATGTCGAACAAGTTCGCTCCTCCAGCAATAAGCACCACGGCATCAAATTCGTCTTGCATTTCGTAATAGACTGCGGGAGTGTTTAGCGCTCCTGCGCTGATACCAATTAATGCCTGTGGGGCATTTTGCAAAGAGGGCAGTTGCTTTTCCATACGACTAGTTACTGCTCTGGTTGCAGCAATGACTTGGCAATACTTTGTTTCAAAAATATCGACTGCACTTTCGACGGGGTTGTCACTATGTAGTTTTACCTTCATGCTGTATTCAGGAACATGTAAAACGGTATACAAGTACGCAACCGCCCAGTTATCCTGCAGCAAAGCTCTGCCTAGTACAGTGGAGGAGTGCTGCATGCCTCCAAGTCCACACAGAATAATGGCGAGACCGCGTGGCGTTCTGCTGACATTCCATGAAGCGCGATAGACCATGCCTCCATCCGATTCAATATGAACTGCATTGAGTTCATCGGGGAGCATTTCTTTGTTTGATGGTACTTCGGTATTCGCATTCCAGCAGCACCAACGACCAAGAGAATCTTGCACACCCATCCTTGGCGCGTAATTCAAATAATAATTGACACCGTATTCATTTGTTTCAAGATGTACCGTTTCGATGAGGTCGCCCGATTGTTTCCCAAACAATTCGCCGTCTTTATGCGTAAACTCAAACCCAACTTCTTCCGGCGATAGGTCATTTTCAACAGAACAATCAATCAATTGAATACTTGGAAGTAATGAAATGTTTGTATCAGGGAAGGAATGAAAGTCGCATGTAGAAAACTCGTACTGAGTCGCTGGTACTGCAGTTGTGGCAACGGCTGGGAAACGTTCCATCGAGCAACTCATACAGGAAAGAAAGGTCAAAATGATACATACACTTTTCATAGAAGCACATCATAAGTACTCCATTGAAATCATGTGTGCACATGCCATGCACAATGTGTTATGCAGGGTGTTGGTGGGTTAGGATTGAATCAGTTTGTTATGTATGTACGATTCATGATGCAAAGAGTTTGTTCACTCAGATGGTGAACTTTGTCTGCGTTATCGACGTCTACGGCGAGTGAAGCAAATGCTTGTAAAAAGTACACCTGTTGCAGGGGAAGGGATTGCAAGTTCAATCATGCCGTATTCGTATGGGTCCATGCCATCTGGAAAAATTGTGTTTTCGTTGTAGCGGGCTGCTAACCAGAAAGCACTCTCCCAGTTTTCCATTTGCAAAAGGTTTGCATCGGATAAATCTGCATAGAACAAATTTGCATTTCCAATATTGGAAGAACCTAAGTTTGCGCCTACAAAATTAGTATATGCAAGGTCTGTGTTTTCTAAATTTGCGTCATGCAAATCAGCATACGATGCATTCGCTGCTGATAAATTTGCACTGAATAAATTAGCGAACGATAAATTTGCAAGGATAAGATTGGCATGATGTAAATTTGCGAATGGCAGATCTGCCCACCATAATGTTTGTTGGCTCAAATTAGCGTATGGTTCTACAACTGTATTACTCAACCAAGTGGAGCCATCGCCATCACCGTCGTACCACTGGTACACATCAGCGGACGCAGTACCAACGCTGAAAAGTGATGCAAAAAAGTATCCAAGTATCTTCACTAAACACTTATCGAGAAACAGATACTGAACGCAACATTAATTTTAGAGCAGTTCTAAAATGTCACATTAGAGAACTTGGAGAGCTCTTTTAGCCAGTGTTTTTGACCCTTCAAGTCCTATAACCTTGGCTGGCACAATGTCGCCCTGCTTTCCAGAGGTGGGAAGAGTCACTTCAACGTAGTGCTCGCAACGACCACGAAAGAATCCACTCTCGTTGTCTTGTTGTTCGAGCATGACTTCGACTGTTCTGCCGATGAGTTGTTCCCGGTACGTATGCGACATGAGTTCATCAAGTTCTAATAGTTGATGCACTCTATCTCGCACTACTTCTGGCGGTAGCTGTTTCCAACGTGCAGCCGCTGTACCTGTACGAACTGAATACGGAAATACATGCATATGTAAGTATTCCGATCGAGTGGCAACTTTGATTGTTTCTGCAAAATCTTCCTCGGTCTCGGTTGGGAATCCACAAATGATGTCGGTTGTGATTGCTGGTCGTAACCCGTCGACTGTAAGCCGTTCATTCACCATTGCAATCATGTCGGTGTACTGATCAACTGTGTATTGCCGGTTCATTTTTCGAAGGACAGCATCGCTTCCCGATTGAAGTGGTAAATGAAGATGTGGAACGACATTTTTGTTCGCAACTATTGAATCCAATAAGACGGGGGTAACGTCGCCTGGTTCCATCGAACTTATACGAAGGCGATTCAACCCTTTTATCTGCGCAACATTGTCGAGTAAATCTGCAAGGTATTCTCCATCAGCATTATCTTGCTTTCTTCGAAGTGCAGTTTCGTGACCGTATGCACCAATAAAGATACCTGTAAAAATAATTTCTTTGTGACCAAGTTCAACTAAACGAGTTGCTTCGGTGACGGTGTCTTCAACTGTTTTAGAGCGAAGAGTCGTACGGATTTTTGGAATGATACAGAAGGTGCAATGTGCATCGCATCCATCTTGAATTCGTAGTTCCGCACGTGTATGTTGCCCTTGTTGTATTGGAAGCGTTGCAATAGGCAACGAAGTCGTTCTCTCTGTAGTTTCTTGATGTGGTTTGTTCAGCCAAGAATCAACTTCTATGGAAAAACGTTCGAGCATTGGCGTTTCGCCAGCTTGAGTCACTATCGTATCACCA
>JABJDN010000159.1 GCA_018665385.1 Phycisphaerae bacterium
GTCTGCCGATACGATTGCTTTTGCGTCTGCTGCAGTTGGTTTATACAAATGAGGGTCAATTCCCTCGCCCATCAGTGATGTAACTGTTGCATGGTCTCCGGCAACTTGCCGAGTAATGTCAGCAACCATTCCTGTGGTCGCCACGATTGTAAGTGACTTTGCATGCACAGAGGCGGATACCAAGAATGCAATAAACACTGTTTTAAGTATCATAATAAGTTCCTTTTGAGTAATCAAAAGTATAATCTATGGTATGCTATAAATCAACCCATGATTACCAGCACAGTAGAAGATTATCTCAAAGCCCTCTTTTTGCTAGACCCCAACGGGAAAAAACGCATCGCAACAGGCGAGCTAGCAAAGGCAACCAATGTAACACCAGGTTCAGCAACTGCCATGATTAAAACACTCGCAGAGGCGGGTTTGGTACGGCATCGCCCACATTACGGCGTGCAACTCACGACTACTGGTCGAAATCTCGCTGTGCATGTCGTTCGCAGGCACAGAATCGTAGAACTCTTCCTTGTCAAAATTCTTGGCATGGATTGGGGTGAAGTCCACAATGAAGCAGAAAAACTTGAACACGCCGTTTCAAATGAGGTCATTGAGCGGATGGACGCTCTACTTGGGCACCCTACCGCCGACCCACATGGTGATCCTATTCCAAACGCATCTGGCGAACTGCCTAGGCGGTCGCTAACCCAACTTTCTGCTTGCAACGAAGGCGACCACGTATCTGTCGCTCGCATTCATAATCAAGACACAGAGTTCTTGAAATTTGCCGAAGAAAGCGGGTTGCTCCTTGGAGCAAAAATCACGATTTCATCTAAGAGCGAGCACGCTGACTCGATTACCCTTCTATCTGGTGAACACAAAGTCACACTCGGACTCGCTTCAGCCTGTAGAATCGAAGTTGAACATGCATAGCACAACAACATTAGCGTTCTTTTTGACATGTGTAGGTTTCCTTTGCAGTTGCAGTTCGCCAACACAAAAGAATCCTATACACACCATCACTCCGGGCATGATTCTTGCAGATGTAGAATTTCTTTCTTCAGATGAAATGAATGGTAGGCACTACCGCTCTAAAGAAGGGAAATTAGCTGCAAAATATATTGCTGATGAATGGGAAAAAGCTGGGCTTGTTCCACTACTCGGCAAAACGTCTATGTACTTGCCCACAAATGATATGCGTGATTCGCCCAACGTAGCTGCAATGCTTCAGGGTACAGAAGATACGTACATTCTTATCACTGCGCACTACGATCACCTTGCTCCAAAACGAAGTGGAAAAGATCGAATTTACAATGGCGCAGACGACAATGCGTCTGGTACGGCGGCGCTCATCGCAATGGCAAGAGTCCTTGGGGAATTGCACACGAAGTACAAGGCATCTATCGTGCTTGTTGCATTCACTGGTGAAGAAGCTGGCCTTGTTGGTTCTGAGCATTTTGCGAAAAGTGAGCCCATTCCTATGCGTTCCATCAAGGCACTTATAAACCTTGACATGATTAGTAGGGGTGACGCGAACACTATCTTTTTAGAAGGCAGTTCAGGTGCTCCACGTATAGCGCTGGCGCTATCGAACGCCAACAAAGAAATTGGCCTTACCATTGTGAGGGGTAAGCATCCTGATTGGCTCTACAGAAGCGACCAGCAACCCTTTCTAGAACTAGGTGTTCCTGCAGTATTTTTGAGCGTTGAAGACCACGAAGATTATCACCAAGTTACAGACCACGCTGATAAAATTCTTCCAGGCTTAGCTGCAAAAACTACAAAGCTCACGCTGCTAGCTGCACTTGAACTCGCCCATCCTGTACCCTAGTGGGGAATGAAATATCCACTTATCTTATGTATCCCTCTTGCACTCGCAAATTGTTCAACTGAACCAGAAAAAGAACCGGTTACGCAGAGCATGGAATCTGCTTCCGCCATGCAAGGCGGCGAAGAAATTTATATGTTGTATTGTGCACAGTGCCACGGGGCTACTGGCGATGGTAATGGCGTGTTAAAACACGACAGACCTGCCAGAAGTTTTATTGATGGCGGTTATTCGTTTGGAAATACTGTACATGCAATTGCAAAGACAACCGCCTTTGGAATTCCTGGAACTCCTATGCCTCCGTTTGTCGACATGCTCTCTGCAGAGCAAATGGAAAGCGTTGCAACATACATACGCAATTTTGCGCCAACGCTTGCTGAGGCCAGAGAAGATGAAAAAGAAATGGTCGTCACTGACTCGCCGCTTGTTGCCCGCGGAATGTTGCCTGCTATCAACCCAACTTTGAAGTTGCATCCAAGGGGAATTGTCATTGGGAACCCAGATCGTTTTAGTTATGAATACCGAGTAGATGATGTACGACTATTATCTGTTCGCCAAGGTAGATTCGTACTTCGCGCAGACTGGGGCGAAAGAGGTGGAGCACCCCTTGAACTGCTTGGCGGCGTAGTTGTACTTGTTGACAATGGCGACCCTGACGGATTGTTCACAACAAAAGATGGCGAAGCCCTTCATGCAAAACTGAAATCTACAAACACGATGCACGACTATGGCGAAATTTCGTACAACCTAGTTGCACAAGATGGCAGAGTGGTTGCGCAAGTTATGGAAACTTGTCGCACAACAACAGGTACTCGGACACTCATCGAACAAGTCTTTGACATTCAAGCGAACGAATCAATTCTTATTCATCCACCATCAAATACTGATGTATCAAATGCACCGCTCGTTCCTGTTGGAAATCATTCCTTCATTATCACGCACGCGATATATGGAGGAGATTCAAAATGAGTATTGCTCTATGTATTACAACAATCGTTTTACTTCAATCCCCGTACACAACTGATTATTTAACTGAACCAGATGGAGCAGTACTTGAGGTTGGCGGAATGGCCTTCATGGCTGATGGCGACATGGTTGTCAGCACTCGAAGGGGTCAAGTCTGGCGTATAGATAACCCAAATTCAGCAGACCCTACAGATGCCACGTTCACACTTATCTGCGAAGGATTGCACGAAGGGCTTGGGCTTACAATTATTGACGATGAAATATTCGTCATGCAACGTGGCGAAGTTTCAAAACTCGTTGATCTTGATGGCGATGATATTATTGATGAAGTGCAAACCGTTACGCAAGATTGGGGACTGAGCGGGAATTACCACGAGTTTGGGTTTGGTCTTCCAAGTGACAGCGAAGGGAATATGTACATATCTCTTAATGTTGGTTTTTGGAACCCACATTGGTGGCATGGAAAATCACGTGCGCCTTACCGAGGATGGGTATTACGCGTCGCTCCTGACGGAACAGTTACACCTATCGCAGGCGGATTGAGAAGCCCCGCTGGAATGGGATTCTTGGAAGATGGTCGATTGCTTGTTACTGACAACCAAGGTGATTGGATGGCGGTTTGTCCCGTGTATGCAATTGAAGAAGGCGCTTATTATGGCCACCCCGCTTCTTCGCGATGGTACGAGGGACAAGTAAATATTGAACCAAGCGATACGTTGCCTATCAAAAGAAAACGAGAGCATCCTGCACTCTGGCTTCCATACCAATGGTCCCGTTCTACAGGCAATGTCATTCAAGACAAAACAGGCGGGCCTTTCGATGGACAATATTTCATCGCTGAACTTACCAACGGCCAAGTGCTGCGAGCAGAGTTTGAAGAAATTGATGGAGTACTGCAAGGTGCATGCTGGCAAGCGCACCAACGCGTAGGCTCTGCGTACCACATCGAATTTGGACCAGACGGAACTCTCTACGCTGGCATGACTAATCGAGGCTGGGGCGGACTGGCCCCTGGCAGTGGAGTAGCTCGAGTGAAATTCAATGGGGAAACTCCACTTGATATGAAAACCACGCATCTACTCGAAGATGGTTTCGAAATTACGTTCACAAAAGCGCTCTCAAAGGCACCCACAGTCTCTGGGCAGAAATACGACTACAACTATTGGTGGGAGTATGGTTCACCGCAACAACACATTGAAGACCTTACTATCTCCAACGTATTACTTTCTGAAGATGGACTCACCGCAACAATTACCATAGAAAATCTTGAGGCTGGAAAATGCGTCATGCTTACGCTCGGCAATGCTACAGCCACTGATGGAAGCGTACTGCTGAATGACCAAGTCTCCTACACCATCAATAAAATGCCCGGCGGTGAACTTGTGTACGTAGCTAAAGAAGTAGCGCCACCTATAGAGCGCGGCGAACAAGTCGAAGGCTGGCTTTACCTTACATGGTTAGACGCGTTTGATATGTGGTCTAATGACGGCGTAGCATTATGCAATGCTGAGTTAGACATAGAAGACCCAACCCAATTCAAGATAAGCGAAGGCACGGGCGCCTTAGTAGCAACCGAAGGCGAGTCAATGGAAACAACCTTCACCGCGAACGCTGGGAAAATAAAGTTTGTCTACATGCTTTCGCAAGACAGTGAAACAAATATTCAATTGCCAAACGGAATGACGTTTACTCTTGCTGATACTGAACTTGACGGTTACTTAGGGGCAGGTATTTGGCACAACGCACTTATTTCATACAACAACGAGGGAATACAGAAAGTAGAAATTAATGGCGTGAATGCTGTGACCAACATCCCAATGGAAGCAACTAGCGAACCGATGCCAATTCGATTCAAAAGCATCAAAGGCGCCATTGCTTTTGGTGACGTCAGAGTACAACAGATACAACAAACAGATGTGCCCACTTCGTGGAGCACATTCAAACTCGATGATCAAAGCATCAAGCAAAACGGCGATGTGCATTGGAGCAAGTCTGATTCTGGCGGGCTCATTGTGTGGGGAACAGGAAGTGTTACAGTTAAGAAAATGAGTTCGTTAACTTCCATCCAATTTGATGCCAAATTCAATGGCGAGGGGAATGCATCAATCACCATTGGTGATACAACGTTTGACTTTGCTACACAAGGCGAGCGCCTTACTGGGAGTACGAATGACCGTGCAATTCACGCTAATTTGATTGATCAAAACGAATGGTGCACCGTTGAACTTACCGAAGGTAGTCTTGTGCCCGTCCGTTTGAATGGAGTCAATCTCTACAAGGCTGGTACTATAGAACTCCAAGGGAATGAAATTAAAATACAAGTGGACAACGCCAAAGTGGAAATCAGAAGAGTGTTTATACAGTAGGATGCAATAATGAATACACTTTTACTTACAGCAGTATTTCTTTGCTCCCCATCGCAATTTGTCCCACTTTTTAACGGCGAAAATCTTGATGGTTGGACTATCGTCAATGGCGATAAAAGCACATGGGTAGCGAGCGAAGGGATGATCGTGACAACTGGCAAGCCAACGGGAGTTATTCGAACTAACTCCATGTACGAAAATTTCATACTAGAACTTGAGTGGAAGCACGCTGTCGAAAATGGCAACGCTGGCTTGTTTGTTTGGTCAGACCCACTGCCTGCAAAGGGAGTTCCATTCACGAGAAGCATCGAAGTGCAAATTATGGATGGCAAAGAACTAGACTGGTACACAACACACGGCGACATCTTCTCCATTTGGGGGGCTTCGATGGTTCCAGACGATCCGCATCCGATGGGCACGCATATTGAGCGATGCTTACCGAGCGAACGGCGTTCTAAAGGTGCTCCAGAGTGGAACCATTACGTGGTCACGTGCATCGATGGGCAAATCAATCTCTCAGTAAA
>JABJDN010000186.1 GCA_018665385.1 Phycisphaerae bacterium
AAATAAAGAGCATCACCCAAATTACCTCTGAGGTAACCTCTGTGTATACCTCGGAGATAGCCTCTGAGATAGCCTCTGAGATAGCCTCGAAGGTGGCCTCGGAGTTTGCCTCAGAGTTTGCCTCAGAGGTTAAAAAAAAAGTTGTTAAAACTCGATGAGGTGTTCTCCCAATGACGATAAGTAGAAACTCATGGAAACGGTTATTCCCTATCTTGCGCCAGCTTTTGGTATTGTTACAGGCCTCATACTGCTTTGTGTAGGCGCAAGGCTACTAAAGCCAGCAATCGGCCTTGGCGCTGGCTTACTTGGTGCTGGGGGCGGATTTCTACTTGCCCCAACTATGTCTCTTGGTATATCGCCCTTTATAGTGGCGATCATTTTTGGAATAGTCGCAGCTATTCTCGCTGTAGGAATTTCAAAACTAGCAATTCTCCTTATGCTTGCGTTTTCCTTCGCAGTTATCACTCCTGTCATTACGTGGCAAGTTGCTGGACTTGGTGATGGCGCGGAAGTAGTCCATGATGTGATAGAAGCTGCTTCTGAAGAACAAATAACGGAACCCAAAGCTTCAACGACAAATTCATTTAGTACCCCTGAATTGGAAGTTTACAACTCTGTAAACGCAATGAGTCAACGAGCAATTTCCATGATCCGCTTTGGTAAGGACAGAATAGTTGCCGCTTGGAATGCAATTCCCACCAGCACTCGATTCATAGTCGCAGGCGCTGCCGTCGCGGGTCTACTTCTTGGTCTTTTAGTTGCAACATTTATGCCCTACCTCTCATCAGCGCTTGTCACAGCGTTCTGCGGAAGCATTTTATTACGCGTAGCTGTTGGTCAACTAGCAAGCGAAGTATGGCGAGCCGATGGTCTTGCTTCCATTAACACAAATGTTTTGTTGTACACAACCATAGGTATAGCACTAGCAGGTCTCGGGCTGCAACTTACCTATTCAAAAAAATCGTCAAACCCAAAACAAATAACTGAGTAATTATTCGCTCACATGAACTGCTATTGAAGCATCTGTGGTTAATGCATTTAATGTGACTGGACCACCAACGGCTATGATTGCACCTAATATGGTCGCGATCAATGGCCATCGCAACACAGGGGACACCTGCTCACTGCGAGCTGTCAACGGTGCTAGCAATGCCAAACCAATCAAGCGTAGATAATACCAAGCGCTTATTGCGCTCGAGATTGCCGCCACAAGCACAAGTGGCAGTTGCCCAGCGCTCACACCCACAGTAAAGAGCATCAGTTTGCCCCAGAAACCAAAGAGTGGTGGAATCCCGAGCAAAGAACCGCATGAGATTGCAAACGATGCTGCAAGCGCTGGGCTACGTTTCACAAGACCCGAGATATCCTCTAGCGAATCAACCGATTCACCATTGCGTTGCAGGCATGCAAGTGTTGAGAATGCAGCAGTGTTTGTAGCACCATAAATAACGAGGTACACCATGACTGCAATCAAACCAAGTGGCGGACCAGCAATAATGCCAATCAGCATATAACCACTGTGCGCGATTGAACTGTACCCAAGCATTCTCTTAGTAGAGGTTTGCAGAAGAGCACCGATGTTCCCGAGAATCATTGTTAGTACGGCAACAACCCAGAGCATCATTTCAACAGATTTTGGTAATCCGCCTTCCCAGCCCACAAGTGAGAGAAGCATAATAATTGCAATGAACCCAGCGGCCTTTGGGACAAATGCAAGGAATGCTGTGACGGCAGATGCCGCACCTTGGTACACGTCAGGTGCATACAAGTGCATAGGCGCTGCGGCGATTTTATAACAGAGACCAACGAGAGCCAATATCAAACCTATTTGACCGAATGTTGAAATTCCGCCAGCATCATTTTGATCAGCAAATGCATCAGCCATGGCATGGAATTCGAACGTTCCAGTTGCACCATACAAGAACGCAAATCCATACAACATAAGACCTGCAGAAATTGCTCCTAAAAAGAAGTACTTCATCGCTGCTTCTTGCCCAACTTTTGCCCACCTACTCATCGCTACCATGACATACGTTGGCAATGAAACAAGCTCTAATGCAAGGAACATCCATATCAAATCACTTGCTTCGCAGATAAGCATTAAGCCTGTGATGCTAAGCAACAACAGAGCGTGGTATTCACCCGCACTCGAGCGAAGAGTATCAAACGTATCTTTTCCCGATGCGATTGCATGTTCGTACTTGCGGTCCATCAACCCGCCAGAAGTCATTACAAGCAAAATGCCAATAAGTGCCGCAAAGAACTTTACGTACCCGCCCAAATTAGGCATAAGTGAATTAGATGATGCTACATGTTCTGCTGTATATACAAACGGTACCGAAATACACGACGCTGCTAAAAATACACATGCAATGAAACCAATGTTTCGTCGTATTGCTGCCTTATTAGAAAGACCACCAATTGCGCAAACGACTGTTCCTGTGAGCAGTATTAATTCTGGAATTAAGAACCAAAGTGTATTAGCCATCGGTAGCGTCCTTTACTTCGATTCGTTGTGTTTCCGTTGGAACATCTTGTTGTACGATTGCTGGATATGGAGAGAGTACTTCTTCAACTGAACCCTGCATGGCATCCGTAAGCACAGTTGGTTGGACACCAATCCAAAGACAAAGAGCTGCCAATGGAACAAGGATTCCTATTTCGCGTTTTGATAAATCAGTTGGTAACGTTGGATGCGGTTCATAATTCTCTGGTATTCTTACTTTACCAAATACAATTTTGCCGACCATAATGAGTAGATACATCGCCGCTAACACCATGCCGATTGCAGAAATCGCTGCATATTCTGGACCTAACACACCTGGCCAAGTTGCATTCGAAGCAGAAGCACTGAACGTACCAAGCAAGCACATGAACTCGCTCACGAACCCATTCAAGCCAGGAAGCCCAACGCTAGCCAACACGAAAAATACCATGAGAAAAGACCACACGGGCATCGTTTTAGCAAGCCCACCGATTGCGTTCATATCCCTCGAGTGGTACCGCTCGTACATCATTCCGATAAGGAAGAAGAGTGCCCCAGTTGAAAGACCGTGATTGATCATATAAAGCACGGCACCCTCAAGACCAATTGGGTTCAATGCGATTAATCCTAAGACGCAGAACCCAAGGTGACTTACAGATGAATACGCAACTAATTTTTTGATATCGTCTTGGACCCAGCAAATTAAAGCGGCATACAAAATGCCAATTATTGCAAGCACTGCAATCATAGGTGCATACGCAACTACAGCTTCAGGAACCATTGGAAGAACAAAACGATAGACGCCAAACGTTCCTAGTTTCAGTAACACACCTGCAAGAATTACAGAGCCTGCAGTCGGCGCTTCAGTGTGTGCTAATGGAAGCCAAGTGTGCACAGGGAAGACAGGGATTTTCACGGCAAACCCAGAGAGCAAAGCAAGAAGTATCCACCCCTGCTCTGTTGCGCTTAAATCTGTTGATGCAAACTTTGCAAGGTCATGTATAGCAAAAGACCATGTGTCGTACAAATGCGTTTCCTTATATGTCCAAGCGACATACAAAAGACCTGCAAGTGTAAAGAGCGAACCTGTAAAGGTGTAGATAAAGAATTTAATACTTGCATGGGCTCTATTCTTGCCGCCATAAATTGCGATTAAGAAGAACATCGGTACTAGAGTTAACTCGAAACTCACGTAGAACAGAATGATGTCTTGCGCAGCAAACACCCCTACCATTGCAGTTTCCAGAATAAGCAACCAAGCATAATATTCTTTAACGCGAAATGTAATCGCACTAAACGAACCCAAAACGCATAAGGGTGTGAGCAGGGTCGTCAGAAGAACCAACATCATCGCAACTGAGTCAACACCTAAATCTAAGGTGACGCCAAGTTTATTTAACCAAGGGACGTGCGATGTAAAACCATCAAGTGAAGTACCCCAGATCGGAGCGAATTGAATTGCCATAACTATGCTGATTACAAAGACAACAGTTGACACTCCAAGCGCAATCCATTTTGAAACGGAAGACTTGCCAACAAAAATTGCAGCTGCACCCACGAGTGGCAATAGCATTAAGTACCACAAACTCATTTTCCACCCCCAAGGGTTGCAATAGTTTGTTCGTTTGCGGTGTCAGGTGAAAGCGTTTGCATGAATGCAAGAATCTCGGGCATGAAGAGCATAAGTAACGCGATAAGCAGTGCTCCACCAAACATCGAGATTGCATAACTTTGAATCGCGCCGTTGTGCAACGGGCTAAACCATCGTGCTATAACTCTTGGGATTGCTGCAATTCCGTTCACAAGTGCCCCATCAATAAAGTACCGGTCAAACAACGAGAAAATTTTGCCAAGAATCCAAAGTGGCGAACGGATAACCGCGATATAAAATTCATCTATATACCACTTGTTTTCCATTGCAGTTGGCAACCAACGAGTCGCCTTGTTTGAAAGCATGGTGCTTCGCAATTTGTCCGCTGTTGGGCGTGATAACAAATGTATAAAGAAAGCAATTCCAATTCCGATGAAACCGACGATTGCTGAAATGTAGTACATCGCTTTGTGGGGGTCCATGCCGAGGATGTCCCCGTGCGCTACCTCATGTCCTATGTTCACACCGTGCGCTGAATCCAACACAGCGCCTGGCACCCCTGCTGCTGCTGGTGAATCGTTGACCATTTCAGCAATCCAGCCACCATGCAAACCTTCTGTTTCGTTTGGCATAAAATAGGGTAACGCTGCAAGCAATGCTCCAAGTGCAATGACAACTAACACAAAGTTAATGGCAAAGCGTGGCGCATGCGGATGGAAGTTTGAAGGCTCTTCGCCATGCAACTCATCGCCCGGTTCAAAATGAACTGGACCGGCACAAACTCGAAACCAAACACGGAATGTGTAATATGCTGTTAAGCCTGCAGTAAATATTGCAAGCCATCCTAGAAATTCAAAGCCAGTTCCTTGTGTCACAAATGCTTCTGCAAGAATTGCATCTTTAGAAAAGTAGCCACTTGTAAAAGGGAAGCCTGCTAAACATAAACAACCCACAAGCATTGTGTAACTTACAATTTTCCAGCCCCTCATTTTTCGAAGGCCAGACAAACGGCGCAGGTCGAGTTGGCCTGCAAAACCGTGCATAATTGCACCGCAAGTCAAAAACAAAACCGCTTTAAAGAACGCGTGAGTGAATACGTGGTACGCAGCACCATACGAAGTAACAACTCCAAGGCCAAGGAACATATACCCTAACTGCGAAACTGTTGAGTACGCCATGATTCTTTTTATGTCGTACTGCGCCATCGCCATTGTTGCCGCAAAGAATGCAGTTAAACCGCCGACCCACGCTACAACTTCTAGCGCGTGGCTTCCTTCAAGCATAAAGAGTGGGTACGTACGAATAATCAAATACACACCAGCGGTTACCATCGTCGCTGCATGAATCAAAGCAGATACAGGCGTTGGACCTTCCATCGCATCGGGCAACCAAACGTACAAAGGAAGTTGCGCCGATTTCCCGAACGCCGCTAACATCAGTAAGTATGGAATTGCTTGAACAGACCATCCGCCGAACGATGCGCTGTATTGATGCGTTTCAAGAACACTGGTAATTTCGTCATACTGCACGGTCCCGAATGTAGTCCAGATAAGGTAAATCGCAAGTGCTAATCCAACGTCACCAATGCGATTCACAATGAATGCTTTTTTAGCTGCAGCTACTGCAGATGGGCGTTGGTAAAAATAACCAATGAGCCAATACGAAGCGAAGCCAACACCTTCCCAGCCCAAGTAGAGCATGAGTAAGTTGTCACCCATAACTAAGCAAGTCATCGCAAACAGGAACACACTTACTCCTGCGAAGAAGCGGGTGTACCCCTTGCCAATGTCGTGCTCCATGTATTCTGATGCATAAATTGCAATCAGAGTGCCTAGACCCGTTACGAATAACATCCACAAAAGGGTAAGCGAATCTACGTAGAAAGCAAAGTTTGCAACAAACGAGCCCTCTTCCCATGTTATGTTCAGCCAATCAAACACGTGAATGACTTCTGGGCCTTGGTAGTTATGCCACAACAAAATAGTCAGTACGAATGATGTAGCCAAACAAACAACTGTGATAATCGCTGGAGCTTTGGAACGCACTTTATATACAGCGCAAATGCCGCACAACACCAGTGAGATGAGTGGCATCCACATAATGAAACTTGCCCAGTGCATGCCACTTGCATAAATAACTGCACTTGCATCTACTGCAGGCATTGCACATAATTTTGAGAGTTCTGTCAAAGCGGCTAGTGCGTTCATTCCGTTAGCTCCGAAAATGCATCTGCATCTAAAGAGTCACCTTGTCTATGCATAAGCACAACAAGCGCAAGAGCAAGCGCCGCTTCAGCAGCTGCCACAGTCAATATAAAAATAACCATAACTTGGCCTGAGTAATCGAACAAGTAACGCCCCATGGCTATGAAAGCTATTGCTGCGCCTTGGAACATAAGCTCTGTGCAAAGAAACATGACAATCAAGTTTCGGCGTACAAGAAAGCCAACGACACCAATCACAAGTAGCAATCCACTTACGATAAGGTAGCCAGCAAGTGCAGAGGATGTCATCATGAGAGATCCTCACTTTTTGAAACTTCACCAAGTAAAACTCTTCGTTTTTCTTGTTCACCAAGTTCGATTGCGCGCCTTGCAATAATTGCAGCGCCAAACATCGCCATCAGCAAAATAACACCTGCAAGTTCAAGACTTACAGGAAAATCGTTTACTAAAGACCAACCGACTTGTTGCGTATTGCGGGGCAACATCGAATCTGGCAACATGAGCGTGCTTCCATCTTCAGCAATAATGAACACTTCTGTACCTTCGATATGTATGCTATTGCCTGCTTCATCTGAAACCGGAGGCCAAGCGAAATCTGGGTCAAGTTCTGCAACTTCCCGTTCAAATTGAACTGAAAGATGTTCAAGAGTCGCCCACTGTGCCTGCGGATTTCCCGGCGCAGGCAAATTGCCTGGGATTGAAATATCTGTCCCTTTAATAACTGTCCCTGAAATCAAACACAACAATAAAAAACCAACGGCAACAGCTGCTGCGGGTTCACGTGGGATTCGGTCGTACGCTGCTTGTGTATCGGGTTCATCTTGACTTGTCGCTTGGTTGGCAAGCATCAGCACGAACATGTACGTAATGAGAATTGCTCCTGCATACACAATCACTAATGCAAACGCCATGAATTCGGCTTCAAGAAGAACAAATAAACCTGCAGTAGCAATCACAACTAGAACAAAAAAGAGAGCGCTGTAAATTGGTTGATCGTGCGTTATCATTCGTAACGCGGAAGCAATCGCACACAAACTAAAGATGACAAAAAACACACCTTGGCTTGCATCTGCAAAAACAGAAAGTGAACCTGCGACCAATCCAAGCAACCACCCAGCTGCAGCCACTGCGACTGCAATCATTCCAACACGCACCGTGATGGGGGACGGACGCAACGCTGCATACAACGCAAGTGCGAAAGTCAGGCAAGCTATATATGGGAGAAACATGTCCATGTAGTGAGTGTGCGTCTTCTTGAGTTGAGAGTCTAAAATAAAGCGTAAAAAGGGGCAAGATATGTCCATTAGCACCGATTCGCAACCACTTTGGCGGTTAAAGGTAGAATGGTTTTATGGATCAAGCACTCAAGCAACGAATCCCAAATGCAATCACGATGTTACGCATACTTATTGCAGGAGCTTTCTTCGCAGTACTCGGCTTTTATCGCTTCCCTGACCAAGGAATTCTCTGGGGAAACGTTGCCATTGCACTGTTCGTATTAGCTGCAACCACTGATTTTATTGATGGCTATTTAGCGAGAAAATGGGACGTCGTATCGATGTTTGGGAGATTAATGGACCCTTTTTGCGACAAAGTCCTCATACTAGGTACTTTTATCTATTTTGCAGGACCACGGTTTAGTGTGGATGCATGGGTGGAATCTGGCGAGCTCTTCACTATGTCTACGGGAATTTACCCTTGGATGGTGGTCATTGCAATTGCAAGGGAATTACTCGTCACATCCATTCGAGGCGTTTTAGAATCAATGGGGCACAAAAGTGGAGCAAAGTGGTCAGGCAAGATAAAAATGATTTTCCAATCGTTCGCCTTACCCCTGATATTGCTTTTGGTAGTGAACTGCAAGCCGGAGCTACATCCCGGCGTCATGTTGACAATTAACATTCTGGCATGGCTACTTCTAATCATAACTGTCTGGTCTGGATTACCTTACATCACAGGTCTTCTCGCAGTCATGAGGGGAAAATCTTGAAGAAAATGCTCTGTACAAGTTTTGGTCTTGGCTTGTTGCCCAAAGCGCCGGGCACTTGGGGGTCATTACTTCCTTTGGTAGCTGTACTTGGTTGCGGCCATTTTCAATGTGCACCATCATTCACGATTTCCGTACTTCTTCTGTTAGTTCTTGCATCGTCAGCCGTTACGATTGGACTGGCGGATTGGTACAGAGACTATTTTGGCAAAAAAGATCCTAGCCAAGTAGTCAGCGACGAAGTTGCTGGTCAATCGATTGCATTGCTCGGCATGGCATGGATTGTTCCACCATTGGAGAATCCAGTGCGCTGGATTGGGCTTGCAGTTCTTGCCTTTGTCTTTTTTCGAATTTTTGATATCTGGAAACCTGGGCTTATCGATCGCTCCCAACGATTACCTTCAGGTTGGGGGGTGCTAACTGACGACATTCTGGCTGGTATCGCTGCTGGCTGCATAGTACTTGCTGTGGCTTTGCCTTAAAAGTTACTGCATTGGGTCTGGTCCACCACGAACGATATGAATTCGAATTCCTTTTTATGATTCCTGCTCAGATGTAAAGCAACACTAGATGTCACATGGACCTGACCCTAAAAGGTATTGCAAAGATGTAAACCTTATTCAGAATCGACAAAAGCAATAACTGGTTTACGAGCCGCACCGACTTCGTCGGCTCTTGCGATGTCCGATTCTAGAGGAGCGTTTTGTACTGTCTCGATATCCATTGAAATTTCCTCAGCGATCGCACGCATTACATCAACAAAGTGATCAAGTGCTTGCTTGGATTCAGTCTCCGTTGGTTCGACCATAAAGCAATCGTGTACTGGCCAATGCATCGTAGGTGGATGCACGCCGTAATCAATCATGCGCTTTGCAATGTCAATTAATGTCACGCCCTTGTCAAGTAGATCTCTTGGGACAGTAACAAATTCATGCGCACAAAACTTACCTTCACTTGGATTAAAGTATGGCATTGCATACAAATCTTGCAGACGAGCAGCAAGGTAGTTTGCGTTGAGGACTGCCGTTTCCGCTACGTTTTTTAGTCCATCGGGACCACATGCCGAGATGTAAGTCCAACAACGAACGAGAACACCAAATTGTCCAATAAACGATCGTACTTTCCCAATTGTTTTTTCGCGACTACGATCAAGATAAAAACTTCCATCGTCAGCCATCATGACTTGGGGCACTGGCAAATATGGTGCCAATGTCTCTGTAACGGCGATTGGTCCACTGCCCGGTCCACCGCCACCGTGTGGTGTACTAAATGTTTTGTGTGTGTTGTAGTGCATTGCATCTGCACCGAAATCTCCAGGACGAATAAGACCAACCATTGCGTTCATATTCGCACCATCAACATAGAGCATCGCTCCTGCTTCGTGAATAATATCAGCAATTTCCTTGATGTTAACATCAAACAAACCAGCGGTACTTGGATTTGTAATCATGAATGCAGCGATGTTGTCTGCGCCAACATGCGCAATGACTTCTTTCAAATGCTCTAAGTCCGTTTGCCCTTGTTCAGTACGAACTGTTTGAACCGAAGCTCCACACATCGTACACGAAGCGGGGTTTGTTCCATGCGCTGTATCAGCAGCAAGTACAACAGTGCGGCGAGATTGTCCGTGGTCAGCGTAGTAAGCCTTAATGACTTTCAATGCCGTGAATTCGCCATGTGCTCCTGCAGCTGGTTGCAATGACACTTCGTGCAAGCCTGCAATTTCTTCCAACATTGTGCGAGTTTCGTACAACAAACGAAGAGCGCCTTGAATGGTGTCGTCATCTTGCAACGGATGCAAGCAACTAAATCCAGGTAACGCAGCCGCCCATTCGTTAATGCGTGGGTTGTGCTTCATTGTGCACGAGCCAAGTGGATAGAAATTCCCATCTACTGAAAAGTTCCTGTCTGACAAATGTGTGTAATGCCCCATGACATCATGCTGTCCAAACGAAGGTAAATTAATTCCATTGCCCACTGTCCCACTAGGTATTTCCGTCTTGGGCACATCAAGTGGCGGAAAATCGACGCCGGTTTGGCCTTCGACTTGTTTTTCAAAAATCAAGGGTTCTGTTGGCTTATCTGCGCGAGATGCTTTTTTGGTTACTTCTACAGTAGTCATGCTGACACCTCTTTACAAAATTCAACAAACGTGTCCATCTCTTGTTTTGTTCGCTTTTCAGTCACTGCAACGATTAAGTCGTTCCCTTTTGATAATCCCTGCATCCTTCGACCGCAAGCAGTTACACCTGGCAAAATACCTCTGCTTTTTGCTTTGTTTACAAACTCAGTCACATCAAATGGTGGCACAATAGTAAACTCATTGAAGAACTCACCTTCGTGTTTTAATTTCCAACCATCAATTGCGCAAAGCTCTTTCGCTAGGTAATGAGCTTTGTGCCAGCACTGCTCTGCCATTTCTTTCAGCCCATCGCTGCCGAGCGTTGTCATAAACATAGTAGCACGAAGTGCCATCAGACCTTGGTTCGTACACACGTTGCTTGTTGCTTTTGCGCCACGAATATGTTGCTCACGTGTTTGCAAAGTTAAGCAAAATGCACGCCTGCCTTCTTCGTCAGTTGTCATACCAACAAGTCTGCCTGGCATTTTCCGTACGAACGATTCTTTTGCTGCAAGCAAACCAAGATACGGACCGCCCAGATTTAACGCATTACCAAGTGGTTGACCTTCACCAGTTGCAATGTCTGCTCCGCATTCACCAGGCGTTTTCAACATGCCGCAGGCGATTGGATTACACACAGCAATTGCTGCAGTTTTTGGTGTTTCGTGTGCAATATTAAAGCACCCTTCCCAATCCTCAATTTGTCCCCAAATGTTTGGCGACTGCACAATCACGCAAGCAACTGCATCTGACATGTTTGCTTTGACAGTACTTGGTGCGATTGTCCCGTCTGTCGATTCAAGCACGGTGATTGTAATGTTCAAATCTGAAAGTACTGTCCGAAGAACAGCTAGATATTCTGGATGAATAGTTTCTGCAACAAGCACTTCACTTCTGCGAGTTGTATTGGTCGCTAACAACGCAGCTTCTGCCATTGCTGTAGCACCATCGTATAAACTTGCGTTTGCAATATCAAGACCAGTAAGTCGAGCGATTTGCGTTTGGAATTCAAAGAAAGCCTGTAACGACCCTTGCGAAGCCTCGGCTTGGTAAGGTGTATACGCAGTCAAGAATTCGCCGCGGCTAATCAATTGATCTACAAGTGCTGGGTAGAAATGATCGTACGCACCGCAACCCATGAAGCAAATCATATCGTGTGCTCCATGATTGTGATTCGCCATTTCGGCAAGGCTTCGCTGCAGTTCTAACTCACTTTGTGCAGGCATCAGGTCTAGGCTGTCTGTACAACGGATTGACTCTGGAATTGCCTGAAAAAGCGCATCAACATGGTCAATGCCTATTGCTTGCAACATTTCTGTACGATGGGTTAAATTTAATTGGGTGTAATCCATTGATATGCTCGCTGTTTTGAAGCGGTAAGTATAAACTCTACAGCATGATAAAACTCATTTTTTGTACCCTTCTTTTCACACTTCCTTCGTATGCCCAACCAACAGGTTCTGTAGTCGATGGACCACGATCGATACGCTCGTTTAACCCAGATAGCACAGCACAGGACGTTGCAATCAAAACCTATTTTGATGAAGCAGGTCCACTTGCGGCTGAGTTTTACGAACATCTAACGTTATTGGCGAACCCGTGGATGGGCGGTCGGCAGCCTGGCTCTGAAGGAAGCAGAAGAGTAGGCGAATACATTGTTTGGAACCTTGAAAATTATGGTTTGAGGCCAGCTTTCAATAACGAAACCAATTGGTTCCAGCCTTTTGATTTTCAAATTGACAATGCTGCCCCCGAACTCTTAGATTCCTTCGTTTCTATTGATGATATGGCTCTTGTTCCAGACCGAGATTATGTGGTCCTTGGCAACAGTGGCTCTGGCGATGTATCTGCTGAAGTTGTTTTCGTTGGGTATGCCATTGAAAACGGTGATGACGAATACTCTTCTTTTACTAATGACACAGATATAGACGGAAAAATTGCCCTTATGCTTCGATACGAACCTCTTGATGCCGATGGTGCAAGCCAATGGGCACGAAGGCGATTCAGTCCCAGTTCGAATATACGTAAAAAAATGCAAGCAGTCATCGACCGTGGGGCTGCAGGGATTATTTTAGTGAATCCCCCAAATTGTAGAGACGGCAAGCGAGGACTTGAAACCACTCGTTCAAAGCGTTTTGGAACTACTGAAATTCCAGTAGTGCAATTTAGTCATACAGCTGCAGAACTTTTGATTAGTGACGGAGATTTGCACTCACTGCAAATACTCGCAGACGCAGGTGATACTGCACCAATCAATCTTGGAACCGCAACATTACAAACCGAAGTTGAATTCGCAGGGCTCAATGCAAGAAACATCGGCGGTGTTATTCAAGGGCGAGGCAAACTAGCAAGTGAATGGGTCATTATTGGCGGACATTACGATCACGTTGGCCATGGGTACACAGGCACTTCAAGCCCAGGCGTATTACACACGGGTGCAGACGATAATGCTTCAGGAAGCTCAGCAGTCTTGCTTCTTGCTCGCTTACTTTCAGAACATTATGCAAGCAGTGAAGATACTAGCATGCGTTCAATTCTTATCCTTTTCTTCGATGCCGAAGAGGCGGGCCTTTTAGGCTCTGCGCACTATATTAGCGATCCATCCATAGACCTTGACAAAGTCAATGTCATGCTAAACATGGACATGGTCGGGCGACTTCGCAACAACACACTCATGCTCGGTGGAACCGGAACTGCAGTGGAGTTTGAAACGATCGTCCCAGAAGTGTTTACATCCTCTACTCTCATTGGAAGTTTGAGTCCAAGCGGCACAGGTCCTTCTGACCATGCAAACTTTTACAAAGAAGACATTCCAGTGCTCTTCTTCTTTACAGGCATGACAGAGGAGTACCATACGCCAACAGATAGGGCATCAACAGTAAACCCTGCGGGCGGAGCAACAGTTACCCAACTTGCAGAAGTATTTGCAAAACGGTTTATCGACGAAGATTGGTTAACATTTACCACAAACACGCGCGGAGACTCTACAAGACCTACCAGCATGCCATCCCAAGTCCGGCTTGGTGTACACCCATCGTATTCTGCTGAAATTGAAACTGGAATTTTGTTAACTGGCGTAAGCGAAGGCACAAGCGCTGCAGACGCAGGCTTACAATCTGACGATGTTCTTCTTGCCTGGAACGACACGGAACTCACTGGCGGACGAAAACTTATGGAGCTACTCAAGGCTTCAACACCAGGCGATGTCGTACACTTCACTGTACAGCGTGGCGGCGCAAACATACTGGTGAAAGTAACACTAAAGGCACCATAAATGGACAACCCCCCGCAGCTTTCGCTTCGGGGGGTTGTTCGTATGATTGCTTGTGAACGATAAGCCGGATTCTGTCGCGAACGGCCATTCATCTATGTCTACTGTTGCCAGCAGACTTTTGCACGCTACCCGTCCTCAAACCTCATGGGCTAAGGCGACTTGCCGAAACAAGTCGAGGACTTACTTGCGCTTGCACGCGGTGGGGTTTACCC
>JABJDN010000194.1 GCA_018665385.1 Phycisphaerae bacterium
CATGAAAACTACTCCGGGGAGCAAATGCATGATTTGCGCCCCAGTTGTAGTCGGCAAAAAAGGATACCATCGAGATGCTTTAGAGGACATGCGCGCAGGAGGATTTGTACGCGCACGAGTGAATGGTAAAATTGTTGATTTGCGCGAAGTCCTTTTGAACGAGGGCGAAAATCCATTAGAGTTAGGTCGGTACGAAATTCATACTATTGATGCAGTTGTTGATCGAGTAGTCATTCAAGCAGATCAACGTGACAGAATTGCGGACTCAGTGGAAGTCGCTATCCGCCTAAGCGGTGGCTCGGTATTACAACTGGTAGAAAGCAAAAAAGAATGGGAAGAATACCGTTTTAGCGAACAGTTTTCATGTTCTGAACATCCCTCTTGCAGTTTGCCAGAGCTTGAGCCTCGGTTGTTCTCCTTCAACTCGCATTTTGGTGCTTGCAAACAATGCGATGGTCTTGGAACTGTGCATGAGTTAGATGATGCTCAAATAATTCCAGATGAATCATTATCTCTGAATAAAAAAGCGGTCGCCCCTTGGGTGCATTCTATGCCTTCTTTGAAACGCAAATACAAACGCAGATTGAAAACTTTCTGTGAAGACAACGGCCTCGATTTTACAGCCCCCTTTTCGTCGTACCCAAAAAAAGCTAAACAAGTTATTTTGCGCGGGGGTTCAATACAGGGCTCGCGTGCTCGATACACAGGAATTATCCCTGGTTTACAAAAACGTTTTAAGCAAACAGAATCGGACAACGTACGGCAATGGTTGATGTCTTATATGACGAAGATGGAATGTTCTAGTTGTAATGGGGAACGGTTAAGGCCTGAAGCGAGAGCCGTAACAGTTTCTACTGCACGTAAAACATATTCCATAACTGAATTGACAACTATGACTATTGGCGATGTGCTAGTAGTTATGCAATCTCTTTCTTTTAGCAAAGAGCTTCGACTTGTCTCAGAACCAATACTAAAAGAGATCGTCGCTCGATTAACATTTTTGGTCTCGGTTGGCTTAAATTACTTGTCTCTGCACCGGACGAGTTCTACGCTGTCAGGCGGTGAAGCGCAGCGTATCCGTCTTGCAACGCAAGTTGGTTCTGGTCTCGTAGGCGTTTGCTATGTACTAGATGAACCAACGATTGGGTTACATGCAAGGGATAATGCGAGGCTTTTAAATACGCTACGGCATCTTTCTGATATAGGAAACACAGTCATAGTAGTGGAGCATGATGAGTTAATAATAAGAAGCGCTGACTTTGTTTTAGATGTAGGTCCCTATGCTGGAATTCATGGTGGAAGAATTGTTTCTTCCGGAACAGCGAAACAAATAGAAAAAGATAAGGGCTCACTTACGGGTGATTATTTGTCAGGTAGAAAAAAAATACAATTGCCCGCTTCAAGAAGGATTGTTAAAAAAACAAAACAAGTAAAAATAACAAACGCATCACACAATAATTTGCGAGGCATAGATGTTTCGTTTCCAACTAATGTAATGGTGTGTGTAACTGGCGTATCGGGTAGCGGTAAATCTTCGTTAGTAAATTATTCGTTACTTGAATCAGCACGTGCAGTACTTTCTAAAAAGAAAACTTCCAAGGCTATGTGCAAGAGTATTAGTGGTCTGCAAGATATAGATAGGATCATCGAAGTTGATCAGTCCCCCATAGGAAGGACGCCGCGTTCTAACCCCGCCACATATACTGGCATCTTTGATGGAATACGTACGTTATTTACGCAAACAAGGGAATCTAAAATTCGTGGATACATGCCAGGACGATTCAGTTTTAATGTCAAAGGCGGAAGGTGCGAGGCATGCCAGGGTCAAGGCGTGAAGAAAATTGAAATGCACTTTTTGCCAGATACCTATGTTACTTGCGAAGAGTGCAACGGTGCACGATACAACAACGAAACGTTACAAGTGAAATGGCGCGGTTTTACTATCAGCGATATATTAAATACAACAATTGACAAAGCTGTAGATATATTTGAAAGTCATGGAAAAATTGCACGAATGTTGAACTGTCTTCAAGATGTAGGTCTTGGTTATTTAACTCTTGGCCAGCCGTCTACAACTCTGTCAGGAGGCGAAGCGCAGAGAGTAAAATTGGCAAGTGAGCTAGGCGTACGTACAAACAACCACACGTTGTACATTTTAGACGAACCAACCACAGGTTTACATTTTGCCGATGTGGAAAAATTGTTGCATGTCGTGCAACGTTTAGTTGAAGCGGGTAATAGTGCCATTATTATCGAGCATAACACAGATGTTATTAAAAGCGCTGACTGGATAATTGACATGGGACCTGAAGGCGGCGACAGCGGCGGGACAGTAATTGCAGAAGGTACACCAGAGCAGGTTGCGAAAGTCAAGAAGAGTTTTACTGGGCAAGAACTAGCTGGAATTCTTGCAAAAGAAAAAACTACTTCTCGAAAACGAAAAACCGTGTCATTAAAAAGTTAAAAACGATTCCAATTGCCGAGCCTATACTAGCGCCGTACAACGCTGCGAGTGGAATATTGTAGTTTTCAGACGCTAAGTACATCGTTATAAAATAATTGCACAAAAGTGGAAATGTGCAAATTAGAATAAAACCAAGATACTGCTTTACAATTGAGCGGTTTTGTGAATTCCAAAAAGCATATTTACGATCCCAGATAAAGTTCCAACTCATAGCAAGCCAAGCGGCAAGCCCAATTGAAACAGCATTTGTGGAGAAGATCTGAGAAGTAACAATGTTAGCAAGGACGTAGAACCCCGCTCCGCTTAGACCGACTGCTGCAAACGTGAAAAAGCTTACAAAAGTTGGGTGCGTGAATCGAAGAAGCCTGATGATATGTTGCAAATACTGCCATTGCACAGAGAGTGTTAGCTTGCTTTCGCCGAGCTGTCTTGTGCTGAAATGAATTGGCACTTCAGTTACTTTTTTACAATCGCATTTAACAATTAACTCAAGACCTATTTTGTATCCCACAGGGTTGAGTTGGTGCGAATTTTCAAAAGAAGATTTACGAAGAGCAAGGAAACCGCTCATAGGGTCAAGAACTTTTGTAAATGGTCTCGCCATTACAGTTGCTACTTTGGAATTTAACCACCGCAAGAAACCCCAGCCATCTTCCGTTGTGCCGCCTGAAACATACCGAGAGCCGACAGCAAACTCGGCACCATTTTGTAATGCACTTACCATTGCAGGGATAGCAGACGCAGGGTGCGAACCATCAGCGTCCATCACTACGCAAAATTCCCCGTTTGCAGCATTTAGTCCCGCGATTACTGCAGGGCTTAGGCCACGGTCTTTGGTCCTAATACATAGTTGAACCCAGTCACGCTTCATTTCAGCAATGAGTGCTTCCGTACCGTCTTGAGAATCATCATCGACAATAATAACTTGCAGATTTGGCAAGGATTCGGAACGGACTAGTTCAATCGCAGTTAGAAGCGACGGAAGACTATCGAACTCTTGGTAGGTTGGAACAATTACTGTGACTGTTGCGTTGTTCATGGGAATTAAAAGCGCTGATGGGCTGGGCGCCCCTGCTCACCTTTCGCGCCAAGTATAGCTCGTATATGTTGTAGGTCTGCTTGCGTTGTCACTTTGATATTTCGGCTATCGCCTTCAATCAAGTGCACAGCTTCTCCTAGTTTCTCGACAGCTTGAGCGTCGTCAGTGCACTCAGAGATATCACTTTTGTACGCTTTTTGTAGGAGGGAAGCTGTAAAAATTTGAGGCGTCTGTAGTTCCCAGAGATTACTTCTGTCGATTGTTTCAGCAACTTTGTATGCTTGTACTTTGGTTTGGGAATTTGTCCCAAGAATTGAATCTGCTATTGCATCATCATCGCCAATAACAGTTGCATCGTTGCATGATCTTTTCACAGTTCCATGAATCGGTAATGCAACAGCAACGGCGCTAAAGTTTTTACTTGCAAGTAGCACATCATCAAACAACGAATTAGTTAATGCTGGACGCGCAGCATCATGAACAGCAATGAAATCTATATCATCGGAAACAACTTGTAATGCATTTTGCACAGATTCCCATCGGCCTTTTGTTCCGCCCTGCACAATAGTGACGCCGTGAAAACTTAGTGATGGACCAAACTTATTTTTGAATATGTCAAAGTCTTTTGAAGGGCCAGCAACAATTATTTCTTGTACTTCATCTCGCTTTGTAAAAAATTCGACCGTACGGAGTAATAACGCTCTGCCGCCAACGTCTTCTGAAAGTTTATCTTTCGGACCAAATCTGGTGCTACTTCCACCTGCGGGGATAATGATTGCTAATTTCATACTAGGCATACTATATAGTTCCAAAAAGTTCTAAAATACCGATGATGGGACTCGAACCCATACTCCCTTAACGGGAACCGGATTTTGAATCCGGCGCGTCTGCCAATTCCGCCACATCGGCTTTGTGAGGAATTGGGTATTTTAGCGTTGAAAAAGTTGCATAAGGCACTGCAAATCGTCTTTTTTGCATTGCTTTTACGCAACGACGCTCTACTATATATACACCACCATGAGTGGATTAGTACGTAACGTGCGTACTGAGGAGTTTGAGAGAAAGATAACAGGAGTGTATCACATGAATATTAGACGAATCTGTACAAGCGTCACCGCTTTAGCGTTGGCATCTTTTACCGCTGTGGAATTAGCAGATGCTGCACCACGTAAACATATAACGGAAAGAACATCATTCAGAATTGGTTCAAACCACTCTAGTGGTGATGTTCGCGGCGGAGGTATCGTTCATTGTGATGTTGATTCAATCCTTGTCTCAGAAAATGTAGATATGGGCAGCATCATTCCAGGCAATTCAGTGAACTGCTTTGGCGGATCTGGTACTCCAGGACATAGTTATGGAAGAAGCCACGACCTTTCGATAGGCGCAACTGCTGGCTTGCCACTTGAAGTAAATTGTGTTCATTTTGGTATGGCTAGTCTTTCTATGCCTGTGACTGCTACTGTAAAGATTTACAAAGATACAAATGGAACCGCGGGCCCGATGCCTGACAGTAGCGATCTTTGGCTACTTGGATCAACAACAATTGATCTGAATACAACTTCAAACGTGATGTATTCGGCAACTTTTTCGGCACCCGTACAACTAGAAGTCAACTCTCTTATATTTGTCGAAATTATTATTCCTGAAATGTTTCCTGGGACAAACGAAATCGCAAGTAATAATGCTGGCGAATTTTCAGCAACATGGCTAAAGACAACAAATGGCGACTGCGGAATTGGCTCGTGGGTAAACCCTGCAGCACTCGGTTTTGCGAATATGCATCTCTTAGAAGCAGTGGAAGTGCGTTTTCCTACAATTCCAGATCCTTGCGATGAAGCACTTCCTGCTTGTGCAGAAGATGTTGACGGCGATGGCACAGTAGCCGTATCGGATATCCTGGCGCTTATTGGTGCCTGGGGTGATTGTGGCGACGGTATGTATCGCCCTGCTGGAGACATAGCACCAATGCCAAATGGCGACTGTTGTGTCAACGTTCAAGACGTTCTTGCAGTTATATCCGCTTGGGGTAACGAATGTGACCCAGGTGGTGGCGACGGTGTCATTATTAACGAACTTCGTATTGACCACCCTGGCACAGATGACAACGAATACGTTGAACTTGGCGGTCCTGCTGGAACATCCCTTGATGGATACTCCTACATCGTGATCGGTGACGGCGTTGGTGGCGAAGGTGTTATTGAAACAATCATTGACCTTACGGGTCTAGTAATTGCAGATGACGGTCTGTTATCACTTGGTAAAGCAGAGATGACAATTGCAACTCCAGATGTTGTGATTGATGGATTGAGTTTCGAAAACAGTAATACTGTTACACATATGATTGTTGAAGGATTGACAGCAATTCTTGGTGATGATTTAGATGCTGAAGATGACGGTGTTCTTGATGGGAATTTCTGGTTAGAGGAAATCGACTCTGTTGGTTTGCAAGATGTTGATTCAGATGGCAATAACGTAGGTGTACTCTATACAAACACAATTGTAGGTCCGAATGGCATTTATCCCGCAGCGCATATTTTCAGCTGCGAGAATGAATGGTACATGGGTGTTTTTGACGGCTTCGATATGGATACACCAGGTGAGCCAAACATATGTGACGGAAGCGATCTAGATGGTGACGGTGTATTTGATACTGTAGATAATTGCTATTTATATAATCCTGATCAATACGACTGCAACGATAACGGCGTTGGTGATGTTTGCGATATAGCAGACGGCACTTCACAAGACTGTAATAGCAATGGTATCGCGGATGAATGTGAAGCTGATTGCGATGGCAACG
>JABJDN010000173.1 GCA_018665385.1 Phycisphaerae bacterium
ACCCAAACGACTCCCGAGGTCGTGAAAATTGGTGGCGAAATTATCGAACATGCGAACGCTTCTTTCTCTTACACGCAAGATTTGGATTGGTATACATACGATGTATCGTTTGAACAACACCATGGTGTCCAAACATTTAATGTATTGTTGTTTAATTATGGGTACGACGGTTCGCAATCACTTCTTGAAGTAGACAATGTTTCTACGCCAGCGGCACCTGTTATGTACGAAGGAATGTCGACAACAGAAGTTGGTTCGATTCCATCATTAATTACATTTAGTATTGATACAGATGTCGTGGATGTTGGAACATACACATCCCCAATGCCTATTGAAGTTTCAGATGAAAACCTTCCTGGTGAGATATCAGGAATTTCGATGCTGACTGTAAGAATTGAAATTACACCAGCCGAGTCATGCCCTGAAGATTTTGACGGAAATGGAAATGTCGCTGTGGCTGATTTATTAGTACTTATTGGTGATTGGGGTGGAAATGACCCAATGCATGACTTGGATGGCAACGGCACCGTCGGAGTTGGTGATATATTACAATTGATTGCTGCTTGGGGACCTTGTTGATCGCAGGGTGACAAGCTCTGGTGGATACATTAGAGAGAGGAGAGCTCTAAGCGGTAAAAACGATTCGTCGCAAGACGAATCGTTTTTGTTTGTGCAGTGCTTTACATGTTAGCGTGGCATTCGGAATACACTTACTTTCTGCCAATGGTGTCGCGCTCCATCGGTGACCCATAAAGGGTCACCTGCTTCACGCTCCTAGTGACAGTTTGCAATTGTATCCCTCGGTGCTCACTCTAACGCGTGCAGCACTGCTTGCAGTGCTTTACATGTTTGATGGATATTCGGAATAGATTTTCCAGAGTTTTAACTATGCTTTTTAGATTCAGATGAAAGAGTGACAATTTGAGCATTGTCTTTTTCAATCCAACCTTCAACACCATTTGGCAATTGAATGTGGAGCCAATTGGAGCGCCGTCCTAAAATTTTGAACTCAATGCCTTCATGAATGGGCTCTTTAAACATTGCATCGTAATTTAGCCCATTCCCTTTTCGCACAATAACTTCTTGTGCAGTGAGCACGCCATGGCCTTGGTATTGGTCAGCTATATCCGCTCCAACACTTACGCCAAATGCCATGGCACTGAGCCCAAGCATTATCGTCACTGTTTTGAATCCTGGAATGACTCTAAAAAGTCGAATCGTGACACATGCCCAGAATGAACACCAAATCGTTAAGCCAAGGGCGAGCCTGACTTGTGTCGGTAAAGAGGTGTGCCAAAATGCAAGTCGTTTTAACATTGAAGTGGACGATTCGCCAGTAATTGGATGAGTAATACTCGAGCGCGCGTACTCTAAGTTTGCTTCTACTCTGCCGTCAGATGGAATATACCGTTTGGCAGAAAGATATGCAGCAATTGACTCTCCTATTTCACCAGACTGCAATTGTGCATTCCCTAAGTCGTACCAAAGCTTTCCGTTTTCAATCCCGTCGTTCACAAGCACATTAAAACGGTTAGCCGAACGACGAAAAGCTTCTTTTGATGCAACGGGATCGCTTGTTTGTAACTCAATGCCTAGTTCATACGCAGTTTGTGCTTCTTGAAGCACTGCAACTTGCTGTTCGCTTGATAGGTGTACTGGAGACGCGATGGCCGCTAAAGTTAGAAGTAATGTTGGTAACAGTATCATGCGTAAGACTCCACGAATTCGTTGGCGTCTTGAGCAAGAGTTATATCTTTTGCACCGCCAAACTGCGAAGCATCGCACCGTTGTAACAATTTTGTCAACTCAGCATTACTGCTTGATTCAGAATCCAAAGCACGAAGAGCTTTTGCTACCTGTTGGGCTTGGTTTGCATTTCCTGATGTAGCTAAAGTGCGAATAGTTTTAATCGCTTTACGTCTCTTGTATTTTGTTACTGCAACTTCTGAGCGTGATTGCTTGCGAATGAAGATGCCAAAAGCAAGGCAGGAACAAGCAAACGGTGGCAGGGCAATAGATGCAAGTAAAGAAGGAGACCATTCAGTCGTTTGGGAAAGTAACAGGTCATCCCCAATATAGTTTGCGAGAATTCCGCCTGCGACTTCAGTTTGATGTTCTGTAGAGTGTTCTGTTTGTGATGGCGTACCTCCAATAAGGTCGCTCGCTGTGACGGTATCTACGGCATGTACAGTGATTGGAATAGGATTTGTCCACATGGTTTCAAATTGTTCAGCAGTTGGGTTAAAGCTGCTCATCGGCAATGCAGGAATTTCAGTTACGCCAGCCTTGCGTGCTCGTATGGTTGTTGTAAAGGTTTTTGTTCTTCCTTGTACCGTACCGCCAAGTGGCTTGTCTGGAACTTTGAACGATTGCGTAAGTGCTGGCACGCGATCTAATGAAGGTGCCGAGAGATAGTCAAGGTTTACGGGTCCTGACGATGTATCGGTAATTCGCATAGTTAGTGTAATTGGTTCGCCCACATTGACTTCGGTGGGCTGCGCCGCAACACGAAAAGTAAACGAACCTACTGCGCCTGTGTACCAGTCAGGTCTTCCTTGCTCTGGCGGAGTAAGAACTGTAATGGCGGGTACCTCTGGCAAAGCAATAATGAGTTGAGACTGATCGATAAATAGTGAATCTCCTCCGAAAAATCCAGTGCTTCTTCGTTGCGCAAGCGAGAGTGGGTACTCTGAAACAATGGAAACTGGATCCAAGAAAAGGGAGCCTGTAGTTTCTGGCCATGCAGTTGCTTGCACTTCGTACACAAAGAAAGTCGCCGGAATGCCTTCAGTAGTTGTACCGCGAACTTGCTGAACCTGCGCTCTGCCATCTTGAAGTGCTTCTGTGAAAACCCCAAAGGTTGAATTGGCCCTAAGCGTGCTGAACATATTGTTTGCGTCCAACTCAATATTCAACGCTTTGTCGACATATTGTTCAATAAAAATACGTAACGTTAGATCTACGGGCTGACCAAGGTAGACATCACCATTGGTGCCTGTAATTTCTGCTTTAAGGGCACCGCTCGTGGGCGTTTCTATTACACGAATTACACGCTCACTTGATTGGAAGGCTTTTCCATCTGCTATAAAAGTAAGAGCAGGAATTGTCAATTCGCCAAGGCGCTGTGGTGTAAGGAAGAAGGTGTGCTTGCTTGTAGAACTTGAAGTCACTTTGCCATTGATGAACGTAGTCTGGGAAGAAGTTTCTGTTCCTCCACGCTTCGTTATAGTGAATCCGTCAATTGCTGGCATCGATGGTTCGTTGTCAGTTGTAACATTTTTATAGACAACTACAAGTCGAAGAGGAATACCGACATAGCCTTGTTGTTGCGGCATGTCCACTAGTACTTCTTGGGAGGATACATTAGATACAAAGAGAGCAAGTGTAATTGCTATAGTGAAGAACAATTTCATACGCATCACCAATCCTTCTCTGTGGTCGTGCGGTTTTCGGCACGGCGAGCAGCAAGTGTTTTTCGACGTTGTTGTTCCTTGTCGCGAATAAGTTGCAACAACCGATCTGCTTCAGATTCAGAAAGACGTTCGCCTTCTTCTTTTACTTCAGATGGCGAGTCTTTCCCTTTGTTCATGCCTTCGTCGGTTGATTCTAGTTCGCCGTCTTCTGGTGTTTGCTCGGATTGTTGCTCATCACTTTCTTGCTGTTTCTCTTGATCAGACTGCTCGCCATCCTGTTGTTCTTCTGATTGCTCGCTATCTTGCTGGTCTTGTTCTGATTGTTCGCCATCTTGTTTTTGCTCAGACTGCTCGCCATCTTGCTGTTGCTCAGATTGTTCGCTGTCTTTTTTTTGCTGTTCTTCGTCTGAAGAACCATCGTCTTTTTTCTCTTGATTATCTTCTTCTTGATCGGCAGACTCATCGTTTTGTTCTTGGTCTTGCTGATCATCTTGCTGCTGTTGTTCTTGTTTCTGTTTTTCTTCTTCCATCTGTTCTTGCATTTGGTCAAGTTGCTGTAGCATTTGCCATGCGAGCTCACCGTTTGCGCGCGCATCCATATCAGAAGCTTCGCTTGCAATTGCGGAACGATAACTTTGAAGCACTTGCTTAATTTGTTCTTGAGCATCTTCAAGTGCGATTAGATCTTCGTCACTTGGCGATTCTGTTCCAGTACCCTCAAGTTGTTGCATGGTTTTGTTGTAGACGGCGTTGCCTAGATTGAACGCACTGTACGATTTCAAAATTGTATCGTTACTTGCTTCCATGGCGTTGTCAAATGCTTGTGCAGCAACTTCGAATTCGCCAAGGTTGTAGTGCGCTATGCCGCAGTCATACATTGCTTCTGGGCTAGGAACACTAGTTTTCTGGATATACGAATCAAGCGCTAGGGCAGCTTCGCTCCAATTTTCTGCAGCAAATGCAGTTTCTGCATCTTCAAGGAGAGAATGTGGGCTCGCTATAGCGAGTGATAAAATAACAGTTTGAAGTATCATGAAGTTACCTCATATACTCTACGTCGTGAGTTGCTTGGAGTTCGCAGACTCAACCATCCATCGCCTAAGAATAGTAGGAGTGCTGGAATTGCGAACCATTGAAAGCGTGGGATAAATTGCTCAAGCTTTACACTGTCAAAACTTTTACCTGAATCACTTGCAATTCGTTGCGCATATATTGATGCAAGGTCAAGATTCGCTGTGCCTGCTGGAACAAAGGCTCCTCCGCCAGCACTTGCAACATTGGTAAGTTCTTCAGCGTTCATTGTGGACCAGACTTCTTTGCCTTCGTGTTCAATAAACGCGGGCTGTCCATAGCGGGTTGTTGGAATTCTAGAACCCGTGATTGGGTCGCCAATTCCGACTGTATAGATAAGAATGCCAGCAGCTGCGGCCTCTGCTGCCGCTTCAGCTGGGAAACTTCCCATGTCTTCGCCATCGGTAAGAACAATAATGGCTTTATGATCTTGCACATCGTCGGTGAAACTTTGTTGGGCGAGCCGAATGCCATCGCCAATCATTGTCCCGCCACGTTTTACGCTTCGCGGAGATACATCATCTAGTGCTAATCGCAATGAAGCATAATCAAGCGTAAGGGGGACACTAACTGCCGCATCGCCAGCAACAGTTACAAGGCCAGCTCGGTCACTTCCCATGACATCAAGTACATCTGAAATCGCTGTTGTTGCACCATCAAGTCTATTTGGCCGAACGTCTTGTGCTAGCATTGAACGGGAAACATCGAGTACGAAAAAAGTGTCAATTCCTTTTTGTTCAACTTCTTTGTATTTTGTGCCCCAGCGTGGGTCTAATATCGATACGCAAAGTGTAAGCGCAGTGCCGATAAGTAATGCAATACGTAATTTGCGTTTTCCATTTGAACTTGATTTGGTCAGCCGTTGAGCGAGTCGCTTGCTAGCAACACGCTGAAGCAATGAACTTCTTCGTGCATACGCAAACAACAGGATTCCGAAAAGTGCAACGACAGCCCAGAAGTACAAAGCGTTACTCGGGTTGTTAAACTGCATTTCCATTAATCAAGAATCCTGTAGTACGTAGAACGTAACAATGCATCTGCGATAAAAAACACAAAAGCAACTAGTAGAAGTGGTGGCACTGTGAAACCTGCAATACGCACGCTTTGTACTGCCATGTCTACATGGTTCACATACGTGCGCTGCGTAATTTCAGTGCGTTCCATTTTGTCAATTTCAGCGTAAATATTTTCAAGTGAAGCAGTGTCAGTAGCTCGAAAATATTTACCGCCTGTTGTAGTTGCTACTGCTTCTAATGTTGCTTCATCAATAACAACTGGTTGGTTGCGCATTGTTTTTCTACCAAAAATATCAGTTGCAGGGTAGGGCGCCCAGCCGTTTGTTCCAGCTCCGATTGTGTAGACCGTAATGTCCAACGCAGCTGCAATATCAGCTGCAGTTTGTGGGTCGATATCGCCCCGATTGTTTTCTCCGTCTGTTAATAAGATAATGATTTTACTTTGAATTGAATTTCCAGAATCAGATTTTACACGCTCGTCAAGTGAAGATAACCGTTCGACTGCAAGAGCGAGCGCGTCTCCGATAGCAGTGCCATCTTCAGCTCGTTCGTCTACTATTTGCACGCTATCAAGTACATCGCGTACAAGGAAATCGTGGTCGAATGTCATGGGACAATTGCTGTCAGCGTACCCAGCGAAAGTAACAAGGCCGATAAGGTCTCCGCTTCTACCTTCAAGCGACCCCATGCCGCCGATGAATTCACCCGCAACTTTCCGAACGGCTGTTAAGCGATCTACTTGTTTTCCGTCAATCGTGAAGTCATGCGCAAGCATGCTAGAAGAGCGGTCAATGACAAGTTCGATTGCTACACCGTCAGCATTTTGTTGTACTTTTTCGAATATCTTTTGAGGTCGAGCAATGCAAACAATTAAAGTTGCGATTGCTAGAACACGCAGTGCATTTGGAATCCATGCGGTTTTGCTTCGAATCGTTGAGGGTAATAATGAAATGTCAACGCCAGTTGTATACGTCACACCTGTTCTGAAAGAATTGCGATTCCATCGCCAGATTAGAAAAGGTATGACGAGAAGTGCACATAAAAACCATACTGATGGAAATTGGAAAATCATGCTGCGACCTCTGCTTCCGTATGCAAAACAATTGTGTTTGAAACAAACGCGGTTGCCTTTTGTAGCGCGTGATCCCAGCTTTGTTTTTTAGGTTCCAACTGTGCAAATTTAACAAGGTCAGCCGCAACGAGAAAATCTGAAAGTGAAGTGCGGTCGTTGTGTTCAAGCCGAGGGTTTTCTTTTTCAGCAATAAGGAATTCTCGTGTCGTTTGTCCAGTAGCTGTTATGTTGAACTCTGCTTCAATGTAGGAGCGAACGATAGAACTAAGCCTTGTATAAAACTCTTGCACTTCAACTGTATCTTGTTGCAACCGAGTAAGAGCAAGCAATGCTTGGCCTTTCGGTGAAAGTGTTGGTTTGGTTCGGGCTCTACCCAAGAGGATATAAATAATGCCACCGCAAAGGAGAGCTGTGCCGCCTAGGTACACGGGCCACCAACCTATGGTGGATAGTAGTGGTACGCTCCCTTTGATTTGACGTAGATTCATCGTTTCTAAATCACTGCCTGCAACAGATGTAATGTGCATAGGAACAGAAGGAACTGCAATGGTTCCGGTGTTGCCGTTGCTGTCGGTCCAGATGATTTCTACATTGTCTAATTCGGTTGCGCTAGCGTCGAACGTATCAAGTTGCATCGCCCAAGTCCATATTCTACCTGTATCACTTGGGATATCAAGAAGCGAAGTAGCCTCTGTGATGACAAACGAGCCAAATGCTTCTTCTTCTGAAAGTGCTAACTGGATTTGGTCGGGTGCCACTGCGTCAATACGAAGGGTAACGGTGTCGCCAACAGTGATGGTTGTAGGTTCTACCGTGACTTCGACAGCGATGCCGTCTTGGACTGTGCGCGTTGTCTCTGCAAGTACAGTTGAAGTAGTTGCAAGTAAAATAGATAGAACAAATTTCATGCGATTCGTTTGGCTTCTCGTCTCTTAAAGAACTGACGTAATGATTGCGCAAAAGGTTCGCCCGTTTTTATATGAATTTCATCTACGTTGCATCTGCGAAGTGATTGTTCAATGGCTATTGTTCTTTCTGCTGCAAGTTGTTTCCATGCGATGCGGACTTTTTTGCTCGCAGTATCTATGAGATGAGTCTGCGAAGTTTCTGGATCAACTATTCTCATAAGTCCGACATTGGGTAGAGCATGTTCGGCTTCGTCGTCTGTGCGTACCGCAACGATGTCATGTCGTTTGTTTGCAATTTGAAGCGGTCTTTGCCAATCTCTATCTTGCATGTCTGAAACAAGAAATACGATAGAGCGTTTCTTTTGAACTTTGTTTAGGAACTCGAGGGCGCTTCCAATATCTGTGCCGCTGCCTTCTGGTTCAAGTGCAAGAAGTTCCCTAATCACTCGCAAGACATGCTTTGAACCTTTTCTAGGTGGTATGTATGCTTCAATTCGATCAGAGAAACAAATGAGGCCAACTTTATCGTTATTACGAATAGCAGAGATTGAAAGGGTGGCACAAATTTCAGCCACTAACTCATCTTTGAATTGTTCGTGCGTGCCAAAATGTTGAGACCCGCTGACGTCAACCATGAGCATTACAGTAAGTTCGCGTTCTTCACGAAAAATTTTAACAAATGGCTCACCGAATCGAGCGGAAACATTCCAATCGATTGTTCTGACGTCGTCACCTACCTGGTATTGGCGAACTTCTTCGAATTCCATTCCTCTGCCCTTGAAGGCGGAGTGGTAACTTCCAGCTAGCACATCGTCGACGAGCCTCGAAGTCCGAAGTTCGATTCGCCGTACCTTTTTAAGAAGATCTTGGGGAATCATAGAGTGTCATCCTTATGGAACAGGAATGTATTTCAAGATTGCGGTGATTATGTCGTCCGATGTTATGCCTTCAGCTTCAGCTTCGTACGTAGTGGCAATTCTATGCCGCAGAACATCGTACGCCATATCTTTTACATCTTGTGGTGTGACATATCCACGACCATCAAGGAATGCGTTTGCTTTGGCGCAAAGTGTGAGCGATAGCGTTGCGCGAGGTGATGCACCATTTTCAACAAATTCAGAAAGTTCGATTGACACTTTTTCCGGAGTACGGCTGGTTTGCACAAGGTCGACAATGTAGTTTGCTATTTGGTCGTCGAGATAAATTTGATCCACAAGTGTTCTTGCTTCTGCTATAGAGGTCGATTCCATGACACTAGATACATCGTTGGATTGCGTCGTTGTTGCCATACGTTTTAAAATTTCACGTTCTTCGTCACGCGTCGGATAGTCAACAACAACTTTCATCATAAACCGGTCGACTTGCGCTTCAGGAAGAGGATACGTTCCTTCTTGTTCGATTGGGTTTTGAGTAGCCAATACAAGGAAGGGTTCTGGTAACGGAAAAGTTTCGGAGCCAATTGTGACTTGCCGCTCTTGCATAGCTTCTAGAAGGGCTGATTGCACTTTGGCAGGTGCCCGATTGATTTCATCAGCAAGAATAATGCTTGAAAATATTGGCCCTTTATGTACAACAAATTCACCTTTGTCTTGACGGTACATAAGTGTACCTGTCAAGTCTGCGGGTAAAAGGTCTGGTGTAAATTGAAGCCGTTGAAAAGTAGTATCAATGCCTTTCGCTAAACTAGAAACAGCAAGCGTTTTTGCTAAGCCAGGAACGCCCTCTATCAGAAGGTGACCGTTTGCGAGAAGGCCGACGAACATGCGATGGAGAAGTTTGTCTTGGCCAACGATGACGCTGTGCATGGATTCTTGCAGGCGGTTGAATGGTTCCGAGGCTTTTGTAACTTGTTCGCCTAGGGCTTGAATTTCAGTATGTGTGGGGTTTGTCATAGGGGTAGTATTAGTTTCAATTGTTGTCATATGGAGTCGTACGGTACTATTTTAGTGAGTGTTCACAAAGAAGTGGAGAATTTTACGTGAAGCCCTTACAATGCTATGCATGACAGAGAACATACAATTAAAAGGGCGTTTACTTTCGTTAATTTGGCCTGAAGAATCTGCTGGTGCAACAGTAGCATTTGACACTACTCAACTGCAAATAGCAAAAGCTGAAATTGAGGATGAATCAGGGGTTACACAACGAGTTAAAGTGCTCGTGAAGTGGGATGCCGATTATCTTGTAGGCAAGAATGTGTTAGTAGCCTCGACAACTGAAGGCTTGACACTTACCGAGCAGTAACTGTCAACCGTGCAACACAAG
>JABJDN010000135.1 GCA_018665385.1 Phycisphaerae bacterium
ACTTTGGTTGTCGAAACAAAGACGGTACGTTTAATGAAGATATGTTCAAAGATACTGCGCAAATTGACAACGTAAAAATGGTCGAGATAAAAGTGTCTCAAGGCGCTAAGGCGGGGCATGGTGGAGTACTTCCGGGACCGAAGGTATCTGAAGAAATCGCTGAAGCTCGCGGTGTTCCGGCTGGCGTAGATTGTATTTCACCTGCGTACCACACAGCGTTCTCGACTCCAAAGGAATTGCTAGAGTTCATGGCAAAACTCCGCGACCTATCGGGCGGCAAACCAGCTGGCTTCAAGTTGTGTATTGGGAAGCCAACCGAGTTTATGGGTATATGCAAAGCAATGATAGAGACGAACATCTACCCTGACTTTATTGTGATCGATGGAGGCGAAGGCGGTACTGGGGCTGGACCAATCGAATTTGTGGATCACATGGGTTCACCCTTGGTTGATGGTTTAATTTTTGCACAAAATGTTTTGGTTGGAAGTGGCGTTAGGGACAAAATGAAAGTTGCGGCTTCTGCAAAAATCACGAGTGCGTTTGAAATGGCGAGAGTGATGGCGCTTGGTGCTGACTGGTGCAACGCGGCGCGAGCGTTTATGTTCTCTGTGGGGTGTATCCAAGCAATGCGATGCCAAACGAATACATGCCCTGCTGGTGTAGCGACGCAAGACAAACGCAGGCAACGCGGGTTAGTTGTGACAGATAAATCTGAGAGGGTCTTTAATTACCACCGAAACACGCTTGATGATTTAGCACAAGTTGTTGCTGCGTGTGGAATAGATCACCCAAACGAGTTAACGCCAAGTTTACTGTGCCACCGTACAAGCGCGTTGCACCATAAAACATACAAGCATTTGTTTGATTGGCTCTCGCCTAATGAGTTACTTGAAGGCACCAAGGACGAGTGGTATGCAAGGCAATGGAAGAGTGCACGTTCTGAAGTCTTCTGTTAAAAGATAAGGCTGAGAGTTTTGTAAAAGATGACTGCAAGCAGAGCACCTGCCGGAATCGTAATAACCCAACTCAAAGCTATGTCCCGAACCGTCGATAAGTTGAGTGCGCCAATACCTCTCGCTAAACCAACGCCCAAAACAGCACCGACAAGAGTGTGGGTAGTAGAAATTGGAAGGGCGAGCTTGGACGCAATGACGATAGTGGTTGCGGCGCCAAACTCAGCACAGAAACCGCGAGATGGTGTTAGTTCGGTAATTTTCTTTCCGACGGTTTCCATGACTCTCCAGCCATAGGTTGCAAGGCCAACAATTATGCCTACCCCGCCCAGTGCGAGCGCCCACATGGGGACTACTGATGTTGCTGCAACTGCGCCTTGATTTATTGTCTGCACAGCTGCAGAAAGTGGGCCAATTGCATTTGCGACATCGTTTGCACCGTGGGCAAATGCAACAAAGCAGGCAGTTAGAATTTGTAAAAAGATGAAAATTCGTTCTACTTGCCTAAACTCATTGTTAGTGGAACCCAGATTAGCGCGCTTTGATGAGGTGTCTGTAAGTGAACGAGTTTCTTTAATAACAGCATCAATGGAGGCGCGTTCCTCAACGCCTGCGGAACGCCTTGCGCGATGAAGGTGCTTGAGTGCTCGCGTCATCGCCCTTGTTGTATATTGCTCGCGCGCGTGCCGTTGGTCATCAGCTGTATCATCTGTTTTATATCTTCGGAGTAAAAATACTGAAACAATTGCACCGAGCAGGCCAACACCACTTGCCACAAGAAGCGCTATTGGAAATGAAAGGTCTAGGTGTAAATGTTTTAAACCTTTAAACACCATGACAAGTGTCATAATTGCAAGAACAATGAAAACCATATACGGCGTAAACGTACGCACTGCCTTAATCGGATCTGCTCTGTAGAACACTCTGTGCAACACAACTTGGAAAATAATAAAACTAATTGTTCCACTCATCAATGGTGAAATAACCCAACTTGCTGCAATTTTACCAACCCCGCCCCACTCCACCGCTGAAAGTCCGCCATAGACGACGCCAAAACCAACGATAGCACCGACAATCGAATGTGTTGTTGAAACTGGCCATCCGAAATACGACGCGATCTGTAACCACATGCCCGCCGCTAGAAGTGCCGAAAGCATACCGAGCACGAATGCTTGCGGATCCCCCTCAAACAGAACAGGGTCAACTATTCCCTTGCGGACAGTGTCTGAAACACTTGATCCAACAAAGAATGCTCCGGCAAACTCGAGTATTGCCGCCAAAATGACCGCGCGTTTAAATGTAAGTGCGCCTGAGCCCACGCTTGTTCCCATGGCGTTAGCAACATCGTTTGCACCGATATTCCAAGCCATGTAAAAGCCAAACAGTAGGGCTAAGGTCATAAGGGCTGTTGTATATTCCATCTCGTTCATTCTTGCACTTCGCTCACTTCAGTGTTAATAACATCCGAACTCGGTTCGCTAATTTTTCAGACTGGTTGCTTATTCCAGCTATATCGTGAAGCAGGCGTTGCCAAACAAAGAAATCGCCCATTGAAAGTTTGTCTTCGTGTTCCAAAACATTGCGCATGAGTTGGCGTTGCATTATGTCGCACTCGTGCTCAGCGTGTGCCACCTCGTCAATCATTTTATCAACACGGCTTGCTTCTGTTCCCCCAAAACCCGACTCTATCAACGCATCAAGTTCACGCATCACTTGAAGTACACTTTGAAATGCACCTACGTTACCTTCTATGTATGCCTTCAAATCTACTGACAAACCAGATATAACTTTGACGGGTCGAATGCTCATCAGCACGGCGATATCTTCGCTCTTGTCTGCAATACTATCTTGCAAACTTAAAATTTCTAAGAGTTGTCCGCGGTCAATTGCCATAAATAAACCGCGAGGCAGGTTGTTGCGTATATCGTTTTTTACTAAATCCGCTTTGTGTTCAAGTAGCGAGATTGCTCTTGCTTCTTCGTTCACGTCGAACTCTTCGCCGGCGCAAATACGGTCGAGTAATGTTACTGTTGCTTGAACGCAATCAGAAATTTTATCGAGGTGCAATTGAAGTGGGACAAATGGTGATCGACCAAACAAGCGGGCCATTGCATTTACAGGCATAAAAGAAATCTCCTAAAGCGTGAGCAGGTGTGTAACAGAATCAGAATAATAGTTGCAATTGGGTTCTCAAGAGCATTTGGTCCTCGTTTGAGCCTACGTCGCCCCTCCAACCGTTCCCTGTACTGTCCCAATCTGCAGAAGCAATGCCGGTTCCGGTTCCTGCAGCAAGACTTTTTCCTGCCCAGGCTATATCAGTTGTCCATTTCAACGTATTACTATCAGCAGAAGGCCAGTAATTGAAGCCGACGCGCATTGCGTCCATTGAATTGCTGCCGTTTACCCACGACGCGCCAGTTATGGTGCCGTTTTGGTATTGACCAAATATTTCCACATTTGGATTCAACATGAAACCTGACTGGATAAGCCAGCCATCGGAGTCTTGTTCGCCAATGTTATTAAACCCTTTGCCAGTTGCTGAGGTGTAATAGCCAAACAGATTCCAGCCATCGCCGCGCCACGAGGCGTCTACAGTCCAGCCACTGCTAGAAAAAGCAATGGCATTCCCGTATTCAATGCCGTTCGCGTTGGTGTTTGATTGAAGATCAAATGTTTGGTACGCAACGCCAAGTAGTACGCCGCTCTTAGCGCCATCTTTTGATGTTTGGTAATCAAAATCTTTCCAGTCGGCGGCGCCAAAACGAAACTCGCTCCTTGCTGTCCAAGAGTTCACCGAACTTCGCGTCTGCAATTGCGTGGTGTTTGATTGGTTCGGACCATCCGTATATTGCACAACAATTTTTACGTCGTCGCCCCTCCACCCCAATTCAAGCCCCTGCGTCCAACCATACGCAAACGCGTTGTTCAGCATCGATCGCTCAACTGTAAGCTGTTTGCTTGATGAAACAATATCTTCTCGAAGGAAGTTTGTTTTGAATTGTCCAAACTTGAACCAAGAATCATTATCGAATTTCTTTTGTATGTACGCATCTTCCGTGTTTGACCCACCCCCGCGACCCCAGGTAGTAGAAATTTTATAATTCCACGTAGGGTCAATAACGTGGCCAGAAAACTTTACTTTAGTCCTTCGCATTTCAAATCCATGTTGCGAAAGTTGGCTTTCTGCATTGTTGTATGACCAGCGAGCTTGAATTTGCCCGTTTATTTTTAAGCTCCAGTTTCCATCAGCGGACTGTAAAAAAGCACCACCATCGTACCCGGCAAGTGTTGTCCTGCCTTGCAAGTTTGCTCTATCTTCTGCGTCTTTAAAAACGTCTTGCACTAGAGTATGAATCTCTTCTACGCGCTGTTTTGCAATCCAGTCTGTACTCTGTTCGTTTCTCAATTCTGAAACCTCTTCTCGAAGCTCATGAACCATTTTTTGCAATGTTTGAATTTGTTCTTCTGACCCAGCTTTTGACCCTGTTTCCGGTCCAAACTGTGCTACCAAAAATACCAATGCGACTATAGATATGCTCATGTACATTCTCCTTGTATTAGTCGCGCGAAGAGTAACAAATATGTTGGTGTATTACCTGTCGACTGCGGGTCTATTTATAAATATGTGAGATATGTTGCGGCATTGCAAAAAGGGCTGTATCCTGTCCAAACGAGCTCCCATGGCCGAGTGCCCAAGTGGACTAAGGGAACGGATTGCAAATCCGTGATTCGTGGGTTCGAATCCCACCTCGGCCTTAAAAAATGCCCCTGACAACTGTCGGGGGCATTTTTAAAGACTAGAGCAATGTGGGGCGCTGCGACGTAGATGGAGGGTCTGGTACAGGTGTACCGGGCCCTATTCATTCAGAACTGAGTTGTGTAGGCAGCGGTGATTTCGAAAGTGTTGCGCCAGTTACATTTTCGTAGTCCGCTGGAACGGAAAGAAGCCAGCCTGTGCTTCTGCCAAAAAAGTGGTGCTCAACACGCAGACGCAGTGGTCTGCCTAAATCATCATCTAAAGAAGTAAACTCACCGTGTACACGATCCATAGAGCCAACATAGTAAATACCACCCTCGTCAAGCAAGTCGCCGCCTGCAAGGCCTACTTCTCTGCTTCCAACCTGGTACGAAGTTATCTCTACGATTCCTGGCGTAGAACCACGAAGGGTTGCTAGCTGGCTGACAGCGTCGTCAATAACTGCTGTCGATGCTTCGCCGAGAGGAGTAGACCAAAATAGATACGATCCAAACTGCAACGAGCCATACTGGTCAGTTTCTGCGTCCCCTGCTGACACCGTCGCAACAAGTTGGTCGGAATACACAATTCTGCCCGTCCGAAGGTCGGTTGCGGTTACGTCAAGTGCCACGATGGCGTCGTTTGCCTCAGAAAACCAACTCATGCGACGCACACTTTCTGGCGCCTCGCTTGAATGCATAAAATCTGTGATGACCGCCGATACTCCGAACGATGAAAATGCATTTTCTGCCTGATGAAGGCCCTGCGCAACTTCATACTTGCCTGTTTTCAAAAGCGCTCGACGAAATGCTTTTTGCATCTCCGGGCCCACGTGAGACCAAGAAGAACCAACTGCTGAGCCTACTGTAAAGGGTTCAATATAGACGGTTGGCTTTTGGGCAGCGTCTGCCCCAGTAGCACCACTCCCTGGTGCTGAATTGTAGGTCCATGGATTTGAAGCACAGCTCGCTAGGGTTAAAAACAATAATACAACGACATTTCGCATAGTACAGGTATCGACCAAAACGGTAGTGGAACATGGAATTTTGGGTACCATGTACCCGCATATGAAATTATTAGCACTTATATCCCTCCTCATCAGCGCTAGTCTGCTTCATGCGCAAGATGCTGCAAAAAACCGTGTCCCCCTGTTACGGGAAGGTACTCAGATTGTTGAGGCCGAAGGGCAGTTGTCACGCAAAAATGCCAATGACCCCATACGTATTACAATCAATCGCTCCAGTGGCACTCAGCAAGACTCGTGCATTGTGCTTCCGAATAAACGGTTAGCTGAAATGGAGTTAACAAACGTAGAAAACCCAGAGAGTACGTTTCGGGTTTCAGGGGATGTTTTTGTATACGGTGAGCATAATTACCTTCTCGTACGAGAAGCTGTCGTTCTAGCTAAACATGCAGAACGGAACCATCCAACATCGGTGCCGCTAGACCCTACGAGTGAATCACTTGAAGTGGGTGATTTTGATGACTCGATTTCAGATATTGTAAAAGACTTAGAAGACGCAACAGGGTCACTCGTGCGTTCAATTCGAATGGCTTCAGACAAGCCTGTAGCGAAATCGGCTGTACTAGAAGGTTTAAAAATTACATCAAGGCGTTGCCACCTTGTTCGAAACGATGCAGGTGCATGGATTGCGGTCTTTGTCTCTGACAGCACCGGATTAAGCGATCCGCCTTGTACATTATTGCCAAGCGTTGCCTTTGGAAAACTAACTTTGTGGATGCGTACGCAAAACCCATCTACACCCGTATTGTTGTCGGGCGAAGTGTGTAATTACAACGGGCATGGTTTTTTGCTTGTTCGTTCTTGGCGTGCGGTGCACGAATCTGATCGCCTCGACAGATAGCTCGTCATATAACTAGATAGAAAACCAGACAGATACCTTATTCAGTCGGAGCTACTTCTTTGGCTTCTGATGGAACAAGCGTCACCGAATGTACCACCGGTGGTGACACTGGTGCGCCCGTTGCAGGGTCTGCGAGTTTTACGGATGCTATTTTTTTTATAACATCACCACCACTCAGCGTTTGTCCAAAAGAACAATATTGACCATCAAGCCGTGCAGTTCCTTCTCTTGATAAACAGAAGAAGAATTGCGAGCCGGCAGAGTCTGGGTCGCTTGCTCTTGCCATTGACAGAACACCAAAATCGTGGGGTAACTCGCTGTTTTCAATAGGCAACCAATACCCAGGTCCGCCCGAGCCAGTTCCAGTTGGATCCCCTCCTTGAATAACAAATGGGTGACCCTTACTCGACATAGGAACAATGCGGTGGAAGGTTGAATTTTCGTACAAATCACCCTTTGCAAGTTCACGGAAATTCCACACTGTGTTTGGTGCCACGTCGGGGCGGAGTGCAACTCGAATGTCTCCCTCGCTTGTCTTGACAATGACATTTTCGTCTATATATACGCGCCATCCACTTACAAATGGTATTGGCAATTCGTCTTCTTCGGCCTCGTTCATCCACCCAACAATTTTTGGATAGGTTGTTTTGCCGTCTGGGCGGAGTGCGTCTTCTACGACTGGCACTTCGCGAGATGTTAGTGGTTGAATAATTAGAGGCGAATCAACTGCAGTATCATTTATGTAGAGTTGCAACCACGCAGCTCTGGTCAGTTCTTTAATTTCAGGAATACGCCTTGTAATGTCGTGGGTGCCGCGTAAAATTGTTGCTGGCGGGGCAAGCAAATTATTTTCGTTATCAAGGAGTACAAGACTTGCTGTGTCAACTTCCTCGCCTAATGAAACATCAACCATGATCCCGTTTTGTACGTTGTTGTACGTGTGCAAGGGGTTCATTGGGTGTAACAAGAATAAGGTAGTTATAAATAATTCGAACATATACGTTCCTTTAAAGGTTATGGGCGTAATGTTGCAAGGAGTTGCTTGCGAACGGCGCCAGCGTCTGCTGATCCACCCGAGCGTTTCATAACGTCTCCAATAAGTCTACCAATCGCTGCGCCCTTCCCGTTTCGAACATCGTCTGCTGCTTGCGGTTGCGTTTCTATGGCGGCTTGCACCCATTCGCCCAACGCGTTTTCATCTGTTACTTGCAATAGCCCCTCGACATCTGCGATTTCTTCTGCGGTTTGGTCAGAGTTGCAAAGTAAGGAGAACAAGGTTGTGCCTGCAGAAGAACCAATACTGTTTGAGGACCGCAACGAGATAATTCCAGCAAGTTGGTCTGGTGTAATGCCAAGCGTGTGTACATTGCAGCCGTGTTCGTTGGCAAGTTTAGAGCCTGCGTTTAACAGCCACTTTGCGCTTTCTGCACCATCACCAGATGCCTCTACGCATAGTTCGTAAAAATTACATAGTTCTGGGTCAGCCGTGATTGCTTGGGCATCTTTATGAGAGAGTGTATATTCAGAAATATACCGATTGCGCCTAGATGCGGGCAGTTCTGGAATAGACGCGTTTACTTCATCAATCCACTCTTGAGAGATGGTAAGTGGAACTAAGTCCGGGTCTGGGAAATACCGGTAATCGTGCGCGTCTTCTTTTTCGCGCTGCATAATGGTTTCGAGTTTTTGGTCGTCCCACCCTCGCGTACTTTTTGCGTTTGGCCCCATGACTTTGCCATCTTTTTTCCAGGCGCCCACTTGCCGAACTTCTTCGTATGTAATCGCACCATGCAGTGCCTTGAACGAATTTAGGTTTTTAATTTCTGCAATTGGTGTTGCAAATTCTTCGCCATCCTCAGTCGTAATGATGACGTTTATGTTTGGTTCAAAACGCATGTGCCCGCGCTGCATAATGCCCTCGGTAACGCCAAGGTATCTACAAATATCCCGAATAGCCCGCCCATACGCAACCGCCTCGTCTGCACTGCACATATCTGGTTCTGACACAATTTCAAGCAACGGTGTTCCAGCCCTGTTTAAGTCAACCAAAGAACCCTTGTACTGCCCACCTCCAGGCAGTTCGTGTCCAAGTTTTCCTGTGTCCTCTTCAAGGTGCGCGCGTGTAATGCCAATAGGTTTTATACAACTGTCGACTTCAATTTCAATCACACCACCCACGCAAAGCGGTTTGTCAAATTGACTAATCTGATACCCCTTGGGTAAATCTGGGTAGTAATAATTTTTGCGGTCCCATTTTGTAAACTTTGAAATTGTACAGTTGAGGGCTAACCCGACGCGCATGGACATTGCCACAGCACGCTTATTAATCACTGGGAGCGAGCCTGGCAGTGCCATCACGAGCGGGTCCACGAGCGTGTTGGGTTCTGCTTCGTAATGGGCCGGAATTGCAAGGTTAGGTGCAGAGGTAAACATCTTGCTATTCGTAGCAAGTTCTACGTGTATTTCCATGCCCACAAGCACTCTTGTTTTTACGATGGTCATTTTGTTGCTGCCTCGGTGATCCCTAAATCAGAAGATGTGAACAGTGAAATAAAGTTGTAGCCAGCAGATTCTATGTTTTCTCTAGCACCCTCTTGCCTATCTATAACAGCAATAATGGCATCGATTGTTGCACCAGATTCTTCAATAGTAGCGGCCGCCTCTAACACTTGACCACCTGTTGTCGCAACATCTTCAACAATAACCACGCAATCTGTTGAGGAAAGTGTTCCTTCAAGTTTTTGTGCGGTGCCGTACTCTTTCTTTTGGTTGCGAATAAAAATGCAGGGTAGGTTTTTAGACATCCCCGCTGTTGTCACAAGGGGTATTCCTCCAAGTTCAGCGCCAGCAAGGAGTGTTGTAGAATTTGGGATGTGCTCTGCAAACATACTCCCTAAGGCAGCAAGAATATCTGGTTGTGTTGAAAACAAATATTTGTCTATGTACCATGTACTCGTGCGACCGCTTCGAAGCGTAAATTCGCCGTGCAATACAGCGGTTTCGGCTATTCGGTTTGCCAGTTGTTCTTTGTTCATGTTGCGTATGGTATCGAAGGCGACGAGTACATGCCGTTCGTACCCTTTGATTCGCCTGAATTCCCCGCTCCATACCCCTTCGGGTTACTTTGCCGTTAATGCATCGCTATTTCGCGTGTCAACTACGTGGTGTATCCAAGCATAGACCCAGCGAGCGACTGCGTTGATTGTAGTGTCTTCAGACTGCAGCCCCGCAAGAATCTGCGGGTCATCTAGGGCTTCGTCGGGGACATGTGGATTTGCAAGCCGAATAAGCCAGGCTAGTTGAGACACAGTGCTTTCTGGCTCTTTCATCATCCCTTTTACAGCTTCAATCGTAGGGTCGTTTGACATTACAGAAATAATCCACGCTTGGTCCGTTGGGTTGAGTTTCGGAAATGTAGTAAGCAGTACCGTAAGCGCTTTGTCCTGATTTTTGTGCCGCTCGCCTTCAGCGAGTTGCTGGACTTCTTCCCCAGGCGGAGGTGTAATAAGTGGATTTACAGTCTCTATGAAAACGGTATCAGAAACCACCCATGTTAACAAAGCATAGGTAACAAGATCGCCCGCTGTGCGTACTTCTTCAATGCCAACAAGTGCTTGTGATAGCCATTCATCCGTTAGCCGAATACCATTGACGCGAATAGTAGAGGTTACCGCTTGTTGACCGAAACGACCTGCTTCGTATACAAGTACGCGCATTCCTTGCCTGTCTGTTGTTTCCCTTGCCGTAAAATTAACAGTTCCAGTGAGTGAAAACGAAGTCCCCCTCAGTGGCGCACTAT
>JABJDN010000088.1 GCA_018665385.1 Phycisphaerae bacterium
ATTTGCCTTTGATTCTACTCCTTTCACGATATGCACTTCTTCGCCCTATTTGATAGAACAACCGAACACTGCATGCATGGACGAATGGGAAGACAATAGCGAAGAAAAAGAAGACGAAGGCAAAATTGAAGACGAGCCCACAAAAGTAAAAGACGACCCCGACCTCGAAGACGGTGATGAAGAAGATGAAGAATCCCAAGTGGACGATGACGTTGAAGCAGAACAAGACGAAGATGAATTCGAGCAATATCTATTTGGTGACGACGACGAGTAGCGAGTGCTACTGTTTAATTTTTTCGTTTGAACGCCCGTGACGACCAGCTGCAGACGCCATCAACGCGTCGCATAGATGTTGAATCGGAGGCAACTCTCCAAACTCTTGCAGTAGTTCGTCCATTTGCTGACTAAGTGCGCCACCATTATCACGGAACAAGCGTTTGTGCGCTTCTTTCATAGCGTGAATATGGAGTTCCGTGTATCCGCGCCTTGACATCGCAACAATGTTCACAGCGCGTACTTCCGCTGGAGTTCCCTCTACAATCATAAAAGGCGGAACGTCTCTTGTTATTCGAGCAAGTCCGCCAACATAAGCGCATTTACCAATTCGAGCGAATTGGTTTATACCCGCACCGCCACCAATTGTCGCACAGTCTTCCACAGTAATATGCCCAGCTAGCATGACTTGATTTGCGATGACTAAATCACTTCCCAGAATGCAATCGTGTGCAACGTGGCTTGCAACCATAAGCAAATTGTTGTCACCTATGGTTGTTACACCACCGCCGTTCTCGGTTCCTCTATGAATAGTGACGTGTTCACGAATCTCATTGTTATCACCAATTTCAAGGGTGGTTGTTTCTCCATAAAACTTTTTGTCTTGAGGATCACCCCCAATAACGCTAAAGGGATATATTTTGTTTCCGCACCCAATCGTAGTATTTGATGGCACAGTCACATGATTATGCAGCACAGTACCTTCACCGATTGTTACGTTTGGTCCAATACAACAAGACGGGCCAATCTCGCAGTCATCATGAATGATTGCGCTGGCATCAATTATCGCTGTGGGGTGAACATTGCTCATTTAATCTTGCTCCGCATCCACCATCATAAACCGTATTTGGGCTTCTGCTGCAAGTATTGAACCAACAAATGCTTTGCATTGCAACGCAGCAGTCCGAACACCCGCTTTCACAGTTACAGCCTCGAGAATAAGTTGGTCACCTGGCGTAACAGGATGTCGTAACTTTACTCTATCTAAACTCAGTAAAACTGCGAGTTTACCCGTGTGTTCCAATTTTCGGCTCATCAACAGACCGCCTAATTGCGCCATCGCCTCTACTATAAGCACGCCGGGCATAATTGGTGTTCCAGGATAATGGCCTTGGAAAAAGGGTTCGTTAATTGTGACATTTTTCACGCCAATTGCCCTCGCCACACCGTCCATCTCAACAACACGATCAACAAGCAACATTGGATATCTGTGCGGCATGATTCGTTGTATCTCGCGCACATCCATCGCCGCAGAATTTGTTGTCAAAGAAGCACGTTTTGCTACTTTGTTTTGTTCAACTATCGCGTTGCACAGCTTTCTATTTAGAGCGTGCCCAGAACGAGTTGCAACAATCCTGCCTTGAATCGGTGCGCCTGCTAAGTATAAATCCCCAATGATGTCTAAAATTTTGTGTCGTACAGGCTCGTTACCAAAACGGAACTCGTTATCTATTGGGCCATCTTCGCCAATAACAAGGATTTCTTTCGGGGTTAAGTGTGTGCACATGCCTTGCGCCTGTAGTGCTTCTGCTTCTTCTTGCAAACTGTACGTTCGCGCCGGAGCAACCTCTGTATTGTAATCCCCGCGTGCGCTATTCCACGCATGTGTTTGGCGCTCAATTCTTGATGCCGCATTGCTATAGTCCAAATCGTATACAACATGCATTCCGGGTTGATGCGATGGAAATGCCGCGATCATTGCATCGCCATCTTGAATGCAAATTGGTTCAGTTACTGTCAGCAGAGTTCTTGTCTGATCTTGCTCAACAAGTCCTACACTCATTAGGGGTTCTAGGAACGGCATTGCTGAACCATCACCGCAGGGAACTTCGGGACCGTCAAGAGTGATCAGTGCGTTATCGATGCCGAGGCCTGCGAGCGCGGAGAGAAGGTGCTCTACAGTTTCCACAGTTACATCGTCTGCGCCGAGTGTTGTTCTTCGCGGGCGGTCAGTGGTGTTTGCTACCAGGGCGGGTATCTGCACCGGGGGCTCTATATCTGTTCGTTCAAAAACTATTCCGTCGCCAGCTGGAGCAGGTGCAATAGTCATATCAACATGCACACCGAGCAAGAGACCCTTTCCAGATACTGTTACCGGCTTCGCAAGAGTATGCTGCATTGGTACAGCAGCTATTGTTTGCGAAGTTTCATTTTCAGTTTGTTGCGTGGAATTTGTCATAGAGAGTACGTACGTAAGTCGAGAGGCGTGATGCGTTTAGATATCTAATTCTTTACCAAACTTCGCAAGGATTTTGGGCATTTTACGAGTTGCCACCCATTGCCGCAACATATCCTTCATATTGCACGCTGGAACTCCTAGCCATTGCTCGCCAGCAGGTATATCGTGCATCACACCACTTTTTGCCCCAATTTTAGCCGCATTACCCACTTTACAGTGCGGTGCGATGCCAACTTGCGCACCGATTTGCACCCAGTCGCCTATGCGTGCTGAGCCACCAACCCCTGTTGCTGCTGCTAAAACGCAGTTTTTACCTATTTGCACATTATGCCCAATTTGTACCAAATTATCCATTTTTGTGCCGTTTCCTATCTTGGTCGCACCAAACTTGCCTCGATCGATACAAGTGCTCACGCCAATATCAACATGGTCGCCAATCACTACTGAGCCAATGTGCTCCATTTTCACTAGCCGTGATTTCTTCTCGTCTAGACAATATCCAAAGCCATCAGCCCCAATAGAAACATTTGCATGCAATAGGCAATGACTTCCAACAGTGCAATGGTGCGCAACAGAGACTCCTGATCGTAACTCCGTTTGTGTACCTATTTCGCAATCGTTTCCAATAAAAACATTGGCTTCAAGTGTTACCTCATTATCAATGCGAGTTCGTGGTCCTACAACAACGCCCGGTCCAATGCGTACGTGCTCACCGATAGTTGCGGTCGAGTCAACGCATGCACTTGGATGAATGCCAATTGCAGGTTGAGTACATTCAAGCAGAAACAATTCCAAGCAACGAGCTATCGCAAGTTCTGGGTTATCGACTCGCAAGAGCGCACGCGCTGTTGCATCGTGTCCTTCAACTTCAACACCATGTTTGATAATGCCAATAGAAGCGTTCGAATTTTTCCACTCTTTCGCATATTTCGCGTTCACCATAAAAGTGATATCGCCGTGTTGCGCCTCCGATAAGGAAGAACATCCTGTACATGGTAAATCGCCCAGCCCTTCAAGCGTTGCTTGAAGTTGAATCGCAAGGGAACCTGCCGTGTGCTTCAGTTCTGGCACGAACTTTACCGTACAGCCATTTCATCGAAATTACCATTCATATAACTGATGAGCAGGTCTGTTACATCAAGCGCATCGTTTGCATACAGTATTCGCCGGCTACTGATTTCAAGACCAATATCAACATTGTCAGCCTCTGGCAGTGTGATAGCTGCATCGTTTACGACTACATAATCCCAGCCGTTTTGCCCTGCGAGTTTTGCAGCCGATTCGCGAATATTCATGTACACCCTTCGAGTGCCTTTTGAAAGTTCGCGTGCTTTACGTGACTTGCTGTATTCAACCTGCGCTTGATATTCAAGCACTTTCAACTGCTGGTCTTGAAGCAATTCTTGCCATTTCGGTGAACCTGCTTCGTACAACTCAAACTCTTGTTCGTACTCTGTAATTTCTTGCCGTCGTTGCTCAATCTCTGCATTCATGTCTTCAATAATTGCCTGCACTTTAGATTCTTCGAACACTCTTTCTTCGAGAGAGGCAAAGAGTGTTTCAAAATTAATGGTCACTGTAACAGTAGGATTCGAGGGCACTAGCCATTTAGTAGCCTCCGTTTTCCAAGCTACAGCACTCACCACAAGAAGGACGAGCACAAAAGAACTATACGATTTCAATTTTATTTTTTGCATACTATGTGTACCTTTTCAGATCATTTATCTGATCTTTTTTCCCATTCAAGGTTCATGTGGGTGACTATTTGTTCTGTGATATCAATTTGGCTGCTAGCAAAGACGACACGCTGTTGTCCAATTTGCTCACGTACTTGAAACTCTTGAGAAGAATCCGCTTGTGGGTTGACGAGAATCTCTCTGTCGTCGTCGGTGATGAGTACAAGGTCGTACCCGTTCTCATTTGCAATATCTGCAACAGATGATTTAATCTTCATGTACAGATCGCGAAACATAAGCGACCGTTCGTTATCAACACGCTTCTCAGCAAATTGCTTATAACTCATTGCCTGAATTGCTAACTGATTCAGTTGTTCCACGATTTCCGGCTTGTCTGCGTCGGCAGCAGCTTGCAATGTTTCTTGCAAAGCTGTCATCAATTCGTTTCTGCTTTTTAACTCTGTTTCTACTTTGGAAAACAGGCTTCGAAGGCTTGCTTCAGAGTCTGCGCGTTCTGTTAAATCAGCTGAGACTCGTTCAATACTGAACGTGACGACAACCGTAGGGGGTCTAAAGTGGGTGGATGCTGCAACTGCTGCGTAACCAGCGACAATACACACAACAGCCACTGTAGCTAGGCTATATGTGAGGCGTTGCGTTCGTTTTCTTATAAACATGAGGTATTCCTTAATCTCGAAATATATGTAAGTTAATGTGTGGTAATTGTACGAGAATTCGACTCTGCAAGGTGCAGAACTAGAACGGCAGTTGCACGCTGAAACTGAACAATTTCTTCTTGTCAGTTGCTTGTTTCACTACGGGGAAACCAAAATCAAAGGCAAGAGGCGCTTGACCAAGTTGAGGGATATGAAGACGGAGACCGGCTCCAACACTGACTCGATATTCATCAAAGCCCGGCGAATTCGTAACCGTGCCGCTGTCGCAGAAAGCCACCATTGAAACGATTCTGTCCACTAATGGGAACTCATACTGGGCGCCTAAGAAAAGTTCCCAACTACCCCCAACAGGAATGAACGGATCGCCACCTGCAACCCTTGGCGTACCAAGAGGCGCAATAGAATGAAAATCAAATCCGCGGAACGAGCGACCGCCAAGATAAAACTTCTCAAACGTCGGAGCTGAACCACCGAAAATATGTCCAATGCGAGTATCTAGCCGAAGCGTAGTGTTGCGGTTCAAAAAATCTCGGTCTACTGCAAAATAGGAAGTAGTAGAAATGAACATTTTTGTGAAGGTGTAATCGCCTGCTAGCATGCCGTACTGGTTCAAATTCATACTCATTCTAGAGCCTTCTGTTGGTCTTGCGAATGGCTTTAACGTCGTCCGGCTAACGGACATTCCGATTGAATTAAGATTGCTAGGGCCTGCGTCGTTAAAGATTTCTAGAGGAACACTGTTATCAAAATCAGTGAGTTTAACTCTATCAGCAGCAATTGATAAACTTCCGTGCCAAATGTCACCAAAGCGCCTACCAACAGTTGCGCTACTGTAGAACGTGTCTTGGGTGTAATCTTCATACTGTTGCATTCGCCAACCTGCAGCACCGCCAAGAGAATAATCTGTGTCTAAAAATCTAGGATCGGTGAGCGCCATCGAATAATTAAATGCTTGGTCACCAGGTTGGAATGCTAATGAGAACTGTTGCCCCGCGCCAATAAAGGCCTTCCGCTGCCAGAACTCTTGCCAACTTTCTGGCCAATCCATGAAGTCAAAGTTGCGTTGGGTTAATGAGATATTGCCAATCAAGCCCGAATCACTCCCTGCCATTACGCCGAAATTCAGCGAGCCAGTTTGAGATTCATCCACTTCAACGAGAAGGTCACGCTGATTAGGGCGCTTGTCATCGCGTGGCTGAATAGTCATGCGGACGTCGTTAAACAATCCGGTTTTCATGAGCCTGTCTTTTGATCTGTTTGCTTCAGCGACATCAAATGGGTACCCAGGCTTCAGGCCAATGCGCCCCCGTATCACTTTGTCTTGTGTAACTGAATTCCCTTTGATTTCAACGATACCAACTTGTGTCGGCATCCCTTCAGTAATCGCAAATAATATGTCTATTGTCGCACCGGGTTCGGCATGGTACGGGATTGCATTTGTTGCATCAAGTTCTAGCGCGGGTCCACCACCAAACATTGCTTGCCTTGCTTTTTTAATCGCTTGTTGCTTCGCTTCAATGTTTATGATTCTACCCAAGACACCGTATGCTTCGTTAATGGCAATAACAGCAGCGTTCACGTCGGTTTGTCGATAGACATCTCCAACGTGTATCTTTATAAGCCCTTGGATTTGCTCAACAGTGAACACAGGCTCAAGTCCACCGATAGATTCAAATTGCGCGACTATTCCACCCACCGTGTACTGGGGACCCTCTTCAATCAAAAATACTACCGATGCCTCTTTATCGTTTGGGCTCAACGGGTCCGTGTACGCAACTCGAATATCGCGGAAGCCACGGTTAATGTAAAACCGTTTTAGACTGGCAACATCTGCAGCTAAAACCTGCTCATTCAATTCGCCCCTGCGAAAGAACGGCACAGATACATTTGTATCTATCTCGGATGAAAGCTCTTTGGATGAAAAAGAATGGTTGCCATAAAAAGATAATCCCTTCACTCGTACGCGAGGGCCTTCCATAATTTTATACACAAGGACAATAGATTCATCTATTCGCTGACCAGTAAACTCATCAACATCTTTCCCGTACTCTGTGATTTCTGGAATCACTTCGACAAGGTAGTTGCCCTTCTCTTTGTACAAGTCCATAATCGAACGCTTGCCCCTATCAATTGCATCTTGGTCAATTCCAAGACCCTTCATGATAGGCGTTACAGAAATCAGTTCGCCATCAGTGATTAACGAGTTGCCAGCAACAGAAACTTGGGTAATAATTTTCTGCTCACGAAACGTATAAATAAGTTCAACAGTGCCGTCGCTCTGCAACACTACATCTGCAGAGATATATTTGAATTCGCCTAAATGCGTTAATGTATGAACGTCTTTTTGCACAACCTCTGGGTCGTACGTCTCGCCGACTGCTGATTGAATAATGTTGTGCACTCGCTGTTCTTGCACCCTATCAAGGCCCTCGAAAACAATGTCAGCGATTGGCCGGTCCTCGAAATTTCCACCTACAAAAGCAGAATGGAGGGTGCTTGCGAAGATTGTGCTTGCAAGACAAAAATATAGTATTTGTAAGAATCGCATCCGTTTTGAGAAGGATACCTGCGCTGGCTTGCCCCCACAACCGCCACGCCCCTATAGAAGTACAATACATGCTTAATATAAGGTCCATTATTGATGACACACCCCCAAGAACTACTTCGCACCCCTTTCCACGCATACCACCTTGACCAAGGAGCCAAAATGGTTGATTTTGCTGGTTGGGATATGCCGTTGCATTACGGTTCTATTATTGAAGAACATAACCAAGTACGCGGTAGCGGTGGACTTTTTGATGTGTCGCACATGGGACGCCTTCGATTCAAGGGGAAGGATGCCTGCCGCTTCCTTGATCACATCTGCACACGCCAAATTCACGGCATGGTGGAAGGTCAAATTCGCTATTCCTTGATTTGCAAAGAAGATGGCGGTTGCCTGGATGATGTCCTTGTGTACTGCGAGGGCGATGCCAATTACTCGATGGTCTGCAACGGTGCAAATCGTGAAAAAATTTGGAATCACATCCAAGGCAACAAAGATGGGTACGTCTGCAAAATCAAAGACGAAACTGATGCAACTGCAATGATTGCTGTGCAGGGCCCAAAAGTCATAGAGCTTTTCTCTTCGTTTTCTAGTGAAGTGCCCACGCTGAAGCGATATAGATTTGTAACAAAAAATCTTCTGATTGCAAAAATCATGATTTCAAGAACTGGGTACACCGGCGAAGATGGCGTTGAAATAATTCTTCCGAAAAGCTTTGCAAAGAAAGCTGTTGGCATGATGTTCAAAACAGTTGAAGACAAGGAACTCATCAAGCCGACTGGTCTTGGTGCAAGAGATTCTCTTCGGCTTGAAGCTGGCATGCCTCTATACGGCCACGAACTCGATGAAGAAACTGACCCACTCTCAGCAGGTTTAAAATTTGCTGTCAAACTTAAAAAAGGGGAAGGTGATAACGAAGCAGAACCCTTTATCGGTCAAAAAGCATTACAGAAAATTGCCGAACTGGGAACTAGTAAAAAACTCGTCGGTCTTACCTTAGATGGCAAACGTTCACCCCGACAGGGAATGCCGCTACGCAGCGGCGAAGATACCATCGGCGTTGTAACAAGCGGTTGCTTCAGCCCTACGTTTGGATACCCAATTGCAATGGGGTATGTTGCAAGCGATTTTGATGGTAGTACAGTGACTGTAGATTTCGGGCGACAGCAACACGATGCGACAGTTGTACCACTGCCTTTTTATAAAGCGTAGGGTCATGTCCAGCAACTAAGTTCAGCCCCGTTAGGTTGCGCATAAGGCAAGCCCCCATAAGAAATCAATCCCGCAGCAAGCGAATCTCATCGCGAAGGATTGCAGCGAGTTCGTAGTTTTCATTGGCAATCGCACTTGCAAGACGCTCTTGTAAATCCACGCGTTCTGAAGTGGGCAACCGTGGGACAAGTGCTTCTTTCATGCCGCGAAGTAATTGCACTTCGTTTGAATGTTCTGCTTCATCGCCAAGGAGTGAGACAAGTATTTCTAGCCCTTCATCTAACGAAGCCATGGCATCAGTTGTATTTTCAAGTGAAACCGCCCACTCGGCGGAAGCTCGCGTCCGCAGGGCAATCACCGCTGGTCGAAACTGCTCAAGTGCAATTGTGTCTTGTTCATCCAGCGCGTGTGTATTGCAAAGGTCAAAAATAGCAAGGTTTCTGTTGCAATCACGAATCACATCTTCAAAACGACTTAGTGCGAATAGCGCGGCTGCCCTGTGGGATCGTTGCACACCTTCTTCGCGCAACTGCCTACACGCATTTGGAGAAAGGCCTTCGCTAATGCCTTGCGATTCATACATCGCAAGTAAGGATGAGCAACCCTCTTGCTCAATGCCATCTGGCCTTCCATGCAACTCCATTTGCACAACACCAAGTTCGATACGTAATTGGATACATTCACGACCGTCCTCTGCTTCAAAGATACGCACGTTCAGTTTTCCTGGTTCGTGTGGCCAATTGCGTAACAAAGTTGAAATATCGTTTGAAGTCATAATCAGTACAGTTCGCCTAGTGTGACATCCTACTATGCCAGTTGCTAAAGAGTTAGGGTTATACGGTCTACGCGCCATTTGGTTTGCGTAATTGTATTGATTTACTCGCAAATATATCCGATGCGGTGCGTAGGATTGTTACAGCAATAGAAAATTAGGAGACCTGCGTGGACATCGAACTCTATCTACATCAAATAAATGAAGTATCGCTTCTTACACCTGAAGAAGAAAAAATGCTCGGCTGGAGAATCGTTAACGATTGCGACCCAGCCGCCAAAGATCACATGATTCGAGCAAACCTACGTCTCGTTGTTTCTATTGGAAAGCGATACCTTGGAAGAGGGCTCACATTAGGTGATTTAATCGAGGAAGGAAACATTGGTCTCATACGTGCAGTAGAAGGTTTTGACCCAGCGCACGGAGCGAGATTCTCTACGTACGCATCTTGGTGGATTAAGCAATCGATTAAACGAATGCTCATCAACGCGACGCAACCTGTGCATATTCCTGCGTATATGGTCGACCTCATTAATCGCTATCGCGATACGCTCCGTGTGTTAACTGACGATGCAGGGCACGCACCTACAAACCAAGAAGTCGCAAAATTCATGGAATTGCCTTTGAAGAAACTCCAAACTGTTCGACGTGCAATGCGTGCATCTTCGGGCAGAAAACCTCGCACGACAGCTGGTGAAGCAATTTCACTCGCTGAAATATTCGAGGATGAAAGTAATAAACGCCCTGATGAACAAGTAGAACAAACAGAAACAATTAAAGACATCATGGGTTTTCTTAGCCAACTCGACCACCGAGATGCACGTGTACTACGTTTACGCTTCGGCTTAGAGGGACAAAATCCACTTACTCTCAAAGAAATTGGCAACGTGATCGGGCTAACACGCGAACGCGTGCGGCAAATTGAAATAGAGTCGCTACGAAGACTGCGCGATCGCATGCAACACGGCACGCCTATTCATGGACGCAGAGCATCTTAAAATAGCAACGCATTAAACTCAGAAATAAACTGGGCGCCTCCAAGTGAGGCGTCTTTTTTTCTAAGTCTGTTTATTTTGGCTGCAATCTCAACTGGCTCTCCGCCATCTTCTGCGTACCACTGCAGGATTCGTACGTTTGCCAACCAATACCAATACGAAGATGTATCGTCCGGACTTGTTGATTGAATAACAATACCCATTGCATTACTATCTCTGGTGCAATCCGCAAGACCGCACACGAGTTGCACACTTTCGCCTTCAAGTTCGATTGCCTTCACAAAAAACTGCTTCGCTTGTGTGTACTTCCCAATGAGTCGGCACGATTCTGCAAGTACAGCGTGATCTATTTGGCGCTCTTCCTGGAGCAACAATAAAAATGCTTGATGCAACCAAGCGCTTTCTCCAGTTGTATGCGCTTGCTTGATTGCTTGTTGAAGCAAATCTTGCACTGTAGTGCTGTTGAACGTTCGCGACATAGTAATAGGCAACTTCGAGTCCCTAGAACATTCAAAAGCGTCAATAAGCGGAATGGGAGTTACTCTGCGAACCATACTAAGCAACGCAATTGCATCATCTTGTCGCTCACCTGCCGCTTCTGCTAACGGTTCGAGCAAAAGAATTGCTTCTTGGAAATCTTGCGCCCGTACTAACAACGTTATTTCTTCCCAATTTGCATCTGCAGTATCAAACTCGGAATTTGTTGCAAGTTCAGTAGCAAGCAATGCAATGCCAGGGATTACGCTACTTGTCGTGATTTCAATACGGGGTTGCAAACGAGAAAGCCACGCAAGTAATAGTTCTCGTACAGTTTCTTCTTCGTATCCAAACTCTTCAAGCCATTGAGAAAGACGTAGGAGCGCATACACCTTGTTTTCTTGCGTCTTCGCCACTCGCGCATACCCAAACGCTACTGGAATACGTACATACTGCGCACCGGAAGCACACATGAGAGTATCAAAATCTATATACAATTGTTGCGCCAGTTCATTATCGTTTTCTTGCATTGCACGCTCGATGTCGTACAAACACAACACCGCTGCATCTTCTATATGGGCTCCATCAAATTCACGCAACAATGTTGCGAACGTTTGTGCTTTTTTAACATCGCCTTGCAATTGCGCGCATCGAAGTTGGAAACGCAATACCCTTGAACCAGCAATGCCGTGCAGATTCTCATCGATGCTCTCAATATACGAAAGACACTGTGAAACTTTTTCGGCTTCGTACTCCATCTCTATTCCTGCAATCATTGCGTGCATGAATTTTTGTGCGGTTGTGTTATCTGATGACGTGGTTTTTTTTCGCACTTCGGCAAGAAGTGTTTTGACTTGGTTCAATTCTATTTCAGTTGGTAGTCCAACAACTACATTCGCAATAATCGGAGCAGTCGTCCATGAACGAAACAAGTATTCCTTGGCATTGTCTGACTGCGTACAAAAAGCACACGCTACCAATACAACACTTATCATGATGGGTCATCCAAAGTGATGTTTGTGTAATTTGCATCGACTACAACGTTGTACGCTGATACTGCGTGCTCCCAGCGAGTGTTTACGGTTGGCTGAATTAGTATTGGGTGAGTCTGCGCGAATAATCCGTCCATGGAAATCAACGAAACTTGGTTCGAAGTTAGAAAAGCAGAAAGACCTTGAAGCGACACCACTGGATCCCAGGGCCCTACAAGTCGAATCGAAACATCTGATGCCTGTACGCCAGAAGATTCAACCAGAATGACAAGTGGCTCATTGTCGAGCGCAGCGAGCGTTCCGCCTTGGCGGAGAGGCAAGTCCATAGGGAATGATTCTTCTGCTGTTTTAAACTCTGTTGCAACCATAAAGTACACCAATAGAAGAAACACGACGTCTATCATTGAAGTTAAGTTCAAGCCAATCATTTTCGTATCTCGACGTCTCAATATCATCGCTCATCTCCACTCACGATGAGTTGCAACCTTGGTGCTGAGCCTACGGCTCGAATTGCTTCAATCACTTCATGTATATATATATATTTCGTCGTTTTGTCTGCTCTCAAATGTACCTCTTGAGCGCCGCCCTGGAGATGCGTTTGCACAATTGAGGTCACATCATGGAGCGCGCTGGCTTCAAGTTCGTGGCCAGCAACGACAAACCCTCTAATGTCACCATCTTCAGCCGGAATAATATTCACTACTACATGTTCTGCTTTCTCTGGTAAACCAGAAGCAGCGTGGTCTGGACGAGGCAAATCCATTGCAACAGTGTCTCTATCAACGATTTGCGACACTACTACAAAAAACACAATGAGCAAAAACGTAACATCAATCATTGGAGTCATGTTCGCGTGAATACCGGAAGTAGTCTTCCCTCG
>JABJDN010000165.1 GCA_018665385.1 Phycisphaerae bacterium
AATCTTTTCCATTCGTTCTTCGTTTTGCATTGTGATGCTCCTTCACTGTGCATTATGCATCAAATTGAAACACCACGGATTCCCCACAAACCAGAGCAAGAATACCTTGCAACGGGCACGGACGACTGTACCCGAAACTGTACCCAAACCCTGCACGAAACGGTGCAAAACAGTGCAACTCAGCGCGAAGTGCATGGTCGAAATTCGGTGTCTCCAGAAAAAGATAAACCCCGCACTAGTGCGAGGTTAAGCGACTCAAAACGAGTCAGTTCTGTAAAGCGGGTGAGCGGATTCGAACCGCCGACATTCACGTTGGCAACGTGACGCTCTGCCGCTGAGCTACACCCGCAAAGGTGTTGGTTGGCAGTAATCATCGACTACTGCGGATGCGAAGTTTACCATAATTTGAGAGAACTGCGGTATAGCCTCTTCTCAATTCTCTGGCGCTAACTCGCCCCGATATTCCACTTGAAGAGCGTTATTGAACCAGTTGAGCATGTTTATGTACCCAACCAGAAATGTAAGCTCGACAATCTCGCTCTCGCTAAAGTGTTTCCGAAGTTCGTCAAACATACCATCTGGAATTGAATTAGAGTTTTTGAATATTGCGTTCAAGTACTCCAAAGCAACTACGTACTCTGGTTTTAAACTCTTCTTGTCTTGCAGCATTTGTAACGGATCTGCGCTTATGCCAAGTCCCTTTGCAATATCAATATGGCTGTTCGTGCAGAACTGGCAACTGTTATTGATCGATGATTGCAGGATGATAAGCTCCTTGAGTTCGCGTGGGAGCGAACCACCAGGATATACAGCAGTGCCAAGAGTTTCCATCGCTTCGATAATCGGCGGGTACATAGCCATAGTAGTAACCATGTCATGTGCGTTGCCACCTATTTTCAGTATTGCATTGACCTCTTGAAAACTTTCATTGTGCTCAAGGGAAGCAAATGTTTTTGCAAGTTGTTCTGGATTTGTTTTTATTCGCATACAAAGCATAATACAAGACAGCATCTGTGAAGTATTCGGCCAACTAAGCGACAGTCACTTCTCAAGTGCTTGCTTAGCGTAATGGTGATAGTCACGTAAAAAACCCCCTATCGTGGCTCGAAGCGACGATCGGGGGTTTTGGGTATTGCAGATGAGGGTATCTGCGAGGGAGGGAGCGTAAATAGAGAATAGAACCGACCGTTAAATACGCACAACATTGACGATGGTTGCTCTAGAAGCTTAAAAAGGCGTGATAAACTTCAACAATGTTGAAAAAGTGGCTTTTTTTCACTTTAAGTTGCTTTTAAGCGGGAACCGTGTATATTTGTACTACGAAGGTATATGCAGGCAGAATGTAGAGTCTGCTTTTTTTACCCCATTTAACAGGAAAGAGGAAGTTACTTCAATGCTTAACAAAATAAAAATAACACTCGCTATCACAGCAGTCTGTGTGTCGACACCGTTTGCGTTTGCAAGCGGGCCCCTATCGCAGATGTCAATGGACCAACTGCGGAAAGACCATCCGAAGCTCCGCACGATTGAGATTGCAGGAAGCATTTCAAAGATGGTTGCTCCTAGTATGTCGACTGGTAAGACAGCAATGCGTTCTGGTCAAAACTTCCTACACACTTGGGCAAATGCTCTTGGTGTTAATGCGAATGACTTTATCGCTGAAGGTCCCTTCGAAGATGGTCACCATCTTCAGCAAATTATGTTCAACCAAGAAACAGGGCAGCATAAATTTACAGGTGTGTACTTCAAGCAAACTGTAGACGGGTTACCTGTTTACGGTTCACGCTTGATGGTTCTTGCCCGTAACGTTGATGGCTTCCCAGTAGTAAACGCTACTGTTGACCTTCGTGATGTAAAAGGTTTTAAGAAACCAGCGCGCATGATGAACAACAGTGCTCTTGCACTTATGGCAGCAGCAACTCGATTCGGTTCAACCGTAATAACTACTGAACCAACACTTATGGTCTATGCAGGTTCGCAAGAAGAGCATGCAGAACCACGTGCAGTCCTTGTATACGAAGCAAATGTTGGAGGCGCTTGGGAGCCAGAAAATCATCAAAAGGCAGAACTCTTAGTTGATGCTGAAACCGGCGAAATTCTACTCGAAAAGAGTCTTATTCTTCACGCAGACGGGCACGTTGGTGGTGTTGCAACTGAATCTTCAGGCGCAGACACATGCGACGCTGAATCAGCAGCCGGTCTTCCATACGCAAAAGTTACTCGTGGTGGAAACACAGCGTATGCAGATGCTAATGGCGATTTTTCAATTAACGGAACTGGCAACATTACTTCGATGCTTCAAGGATTGTGGTTCAATGTGAACAATAATTCTGGCTCAGATAGTTCGATTTCGCAAAGTGGTTTAGACATTCTCCACAACTCTTCAAACTCAAGTGAGTCCTACCGCGCAGAAGTGAATGCATACTTGCAAAGTAATATTGTTCGTGATTTCACACTTCAGCATGCACCAGACTTCCCAACAATTGGTAACCAGTCATCATTCCCTGTGAATGTTGGCGTAAGTGGAACATGTAACGCATACTACGATTACTCCTCCATTAACTTCTACAATGCCGGTGGTGGTTGCAGTAACACTGCATTCTCCGTTGTCGTGCATCACGAATATGGTCATCACCTTGTTGCTGTCGGTGGCAGTGGCCAAGGTCAGTATGGTGAAGGCATGGGAGATGTCATGGGCGTTCTTATTACTGGTGATAACCAACTTGCTCGCGGTTTTTATAGCAATGATTGTGTGAACGGAATCCGTAACGCTGACAACAACAAACAATACCCATGCAGCGGTGGCATTCATGACTGTGGTCAATTGATATCTGGTTGCGTTTGGGACACATTAGCAGCTATGGAAGCGACATACGGGCCAGCCGGTCATGGTATCGTTTCAGGTCTTGCTGTAAACTCAATCATGATGCACTCGGGTGACAGTATTACTCCTGGCATTACATACGACTGGTTAACACTTGACGACGACGATGGCGACTTAGCAAATGGTACTCCTCACTCAGTGGAAATCCTTGCTGGTTTCGGAATGCACAATATGGCTGACTTCCCAGAACCACCTGAGCCACTTGACAATGACGAATGCGTAGACGCTCGACCAGTTGGCGACGGTAACAATGCCTTCACAACACTTGGTGGCGGAAACAGTTCAGATGCTTATAACGAAGATCAATGCGGCGGCACCTACCTTGGTGAAATGCACGCTGATGTTTGGTTCTCCTTCATTGCTTGTCAAAGCGGTGGCACTCAGGTAAGCACTTGCAACGTAATCGACTTCGATTCAGACATCGTTGTGTACGAAGGTGGCTGTGGCAACAAAGTTCAAATAGCTTGTAATGGCGATGGCGACAATTGTGCTGGTTACTCTTCTGAAACTTCATTCAATGCAACTGCTGGCCAAGAATACCTCATTCGTGTTGGTGGCTGGTCAGATAGCAGCGAAGGTTCAGGCTCGCTCATAATCGATGGTCCTGGCGAATGCGAACCACCATCTGATAGTTGCCTTGGCGACATTAACGGAGACGACATGGTTGGCATAGCGGACTTGCTCATCGTTGTTGATCAATGGGGCCAGTCAGTCAGCGATGCAGACATCGATGAAGACGGTACTGTTGGAATCGGCGACTTGCTCACACTCGTTGAAGCTTGGGGAACGTGCGAATAATCGCACTATTAGTGTAATTTCAAACACCCACTGGCTATCATGCCAGTGGGTGTTTTTTTGTAAAGGGTTCGTATGTTCACTGTAAAAACAAAGCCGCACGCAATTGGCAGACTCATTACTACTTCAGTTGTGTACCAATGCAGGATTTCTCCGAAATCTGCAGTTATGACTTGCTTTACTACTGTAAATGCGCCATTATTAGATGTGTGCAATAACGCACTTTCTTTGGAGAGCTATCTATGTTCGTAAGCACATTACTTTCATTGTCCTTGTTGGTTATGCCTTCAAGTTTTACTATTGAAAAGAATAAGAAGACACCCATCGAAGTCGTTCAATTTAATGGTGTGACTATCGAATTGAAACAAGAGTTGTTTCAGCATGTACTTGTCGAAGACTCGGTGTACTTACATAATTTTCCGCTTGGTAACGAATCTGAAGTAAAACTCATCCTTACAAAATTTGAAGCATTTACACAGGGCGCCGAAGTGGTGAAAGCTTCTATGAATTTTGAAGGGAAAGCGGTACACCGTGCACTCCCAAGACCAAACATTTCATTTTTTAAGGGCGCCATTGAAGGTGATCCAAGTTCAAGAGTATTTTTAGCTGTAGGGGAGCACACAACAAACGGAATTATCGAAAGCAACGGCAACACATATGTGGTTGCGAAGAATGCAGATGCTGGCTGGACAACAGTCTACAACTTGTCAAATGTTGACCCAGATAAAATGAACTGGGCAGATTTTGTGTGTGGTGTCGCAGAGACCCCACAACCTAGGTCAGCCTTCAAGGGACGCGGGCAATTGCGTGGAGCAGGGTGTAACGCTCTGCAAGTTGCGATTGACACGGACCACGAGTTTACAAGTGAATTGTTCGATGGAAATACTGCAGCAAGCAGTGAATACGCGGCGTCTTTAGTTGCTGCAATGTCAACCATCTTCATAACAAATGTAGATGTGCAGGTACACGTTTCATTTTTGAGACTTTGGGAGAGTGCAAACGACCCGTGGAGTGCAGAAACTACAGGAGAGCAGTTACCTCAGTTCAGAGAGTACTGGGAAACAGAAATGGAAGCTACTCCACGGCACTTGGCGCACTTGTTTAGTGGGCGTCATTTGGGTGGTGGTATTGCATATGTTGGTGCTGTCTGCTCAAGTTATGGGTATGCCGTATCTGGTAGTTTAAACGGTTCGTTCCCCTTGCCTTTGGAAGATTACAGTCATAACAACTGGGATATTATTGTAGTTGCACACGAAACTGGTCATAACTGTGGCACATGGCATACGCATAATTATATTCCTGCAATAGATAACTGCGGTAACGACGATTGCGCTGGCGCATTAGGCGCAACCATTATGAGTTACTGCCACTTGTGTAGTGGGGGATTATCAAACATCGTTTTAGATTTTGATCCAAGAGTGCAAACTACTATCGAAAATTATCTTGGTGGTGAAATTTCATGCTCTCTCGCTTGCGACGCATCATTAGTAGGTGTTTGTTGTATAGGCGAGTCTTGTAACGAGTCAACTATTTCTGAATGCGAAAATACAAGCGGAGTTTTCTTAGGATCTGGGACATCCTGTGAAACTGCTTCATGTAATCCTCAAGTTGGTGCTTGTTGTACAGGAGTTGCTGGTGATTGCGAAGAATTACTCATTAGTGATTGTTCGAACATAGGTGGAATATTCATTGGCTACTTAACACAGTGCGAAGACGGTTACTGCGATGCAGATGCGGCAAACGCATGTTGTATTGATGAAGGATGCGACGATTTGACTGCTGAAGATTGTGTTTCACTTGGTGGTACATGGGCTGGTATAGGTTCATCCTGTATTACAGGTGGTTGCGAACCACTGGAAAATGATTTTTGTGATACAGCTCAAGAGGTAACCGAAGGAGTATGGAACTTTACTACGATTGGCGCTACTACCGACGATGATCTGTTTGACAATGAAACGTGCCCATCTGAATTTTTGGGTGGGGTAAACTCTGATGTATGGTTTACATACAATGCTTGTGAAGAGGGTAGTTTGCTTGTGAGCACTTGTGGCCTTGTGAATTTTGATACCGATATTGTTGTGTACGAAGGCACGTGTACTAACATGGTGCAAGTAGATTGCAACGGAGATGATGATAATTGTAGTGGGTATACATCTGAACTAATTCTCAATGTATACGAAGGTGAATCGTACTTAATTCGAGTTGGTGGCTTTAGTGAGAATAGTTCTGGCAGCGGGCAATTGCTGATTAGTGGATTGCAATGCCAACCCGATGTGCCTTGTATTGGCGATGTCACGGGTGATGGATCAGTTGGCGTA
>JABJDN010000103.1 GCA_018665385.1 Phycisphaerae bacterium
CCTGTCACTGATACAGTCATACAGAAAATATCAATGTTTTCAAACGTACCGAAAGAATGCGTGTTCTCGATGCACGACCGAGCATCCATTTACACTATCCCAGATGCTATGCGAAGTGAAGGACTTGACAGGCAAATTCTGTCTATGCTTAAGTTGCACAATAGAGTGAACGCAACTGCCGAGGACACAGCACGCTCTGACTGGAACAATTACACAACTGCCATTGCATCGGAACGCAAGTACAACATTAACATTGGCATCCTAGGGAAATACACATCCATTCGAGACGCTTATGCCTCCATTGACAAGGCAGTGGAACACGCTTCCACGCATCTCAACGCAAACGTAAACATAAAATGGCTTGATGTTACCGATTTTACTCATGCAAATGCCGACTCCAAACTTGAAGCAGCTGACCTTGATGCAGTCATTGTCCCTGGTGGTTTTGGTGAACGTGGTATTGAAGGAAAACTAGCATCTGTTAAATGGGCTCGTGAACACGGCATCCCATTCCTTGGCATTTGCCTTGGATTTCAAATGGCTGTTGTAGAATTCGCTCGAAATGTTGTCCAGTTGCAAGACGCAAATTCCGCAGAGTTCGATGTGAATTGCGCGCACCCTGTGATTGCAGAACTTCCTGATCAAAAAGAAATTGAAGGCCTTGGAGGCACAATGCGCCTGGGCGGGCAAGATGTTGCCATCACATCGGGAACGTTCGCTGAGCAACTCTACGGAAGTACAAACGTTCGAGAACGCTTCCGCCATAGATACGAAGTCGAGCCAAAGTATATTGAACAACTCACAAACGCTGGCTTGAACTTTAGTGGCATGCACCCTGAGCATGAAATCATGCAAGTGCTTGAACTTTCCTCTGATGTGCATCCGTACTTCGTTGCTGGGCAATTCCATCCAGAATTAACAAGTCGACCCCTTCGCCCACAACCGATGTTTATGGGTCTTGTTGCAGCAGCGATCACCCACAGAATGGGCCGCACACCAGATACAATTGATTCTCGCTGGCTCAATAGCAAACATGCTTCAACTACCGTATAATTCTCAATCTTTGGCGATATAGCTCAGTTGGTTAGAGCGTGGGATTCATAAGCCCGAGGTCACAGGTTCGAATCCTGTTATCGCTATTTCTCAAGATGATATAGTAGATATGTTTAAGAACAAAAGTGATATTTTTGTGCTTGACGGTGCAACGGGTTCTGAACTCGATCGTGCTGGTGTTGATGTTGGCATGCCCCTCTGGTCTGCACATGCAATTCTTGAAGCCCCTGAAATTTTAAAACAAGTGCATATCTCGTACCTTGAAGCAGGCGCGCAAGCGATTAGTACAAATACCTTCCGCACCCATGAACGCTCACTGGCAAAAGCTGGCATGGGACATCGTGCTGAAGAACTCACAACAAAAGCCGTCGAAATTGCACAAAGTGCACGCGATGAAGTGAATACCGGTGCCCTTGTCTTTGGAAGCGTTGCACCGCTTGAAGATTGTTACTCCCCGAAACTAGCCCCGCTATCAGATGTCTGCGAACAAGAGCATGGACAAATAATTTGCCATCTCGTCAATGCGGGGGTTGATCTTGTTCTTATCGAAACAATAGCCAGCGCCCACGAAGCAGTCGCCGCTGCAAAAGTTGCAAAAGGGGAATGGGCAATGAGTTTGTGTATGCAAACTGATGTGCTTGGGACGTTGCTTGACGGAACACCTCTAACAAACATTATCCAAGCGTTTGAACATGCAAAATTCATAGGCATCAACTGCTACCCAGCCACCAAACTTGCACAACAAGTAAAGCACCTACGATCTATCGCACCAAACGAGATGGCAATTGCTGCATACGGCAATGTGGGACACGCAGATGACGAGGGAGGTTGGATCAATACGGATGCCATTGATCCAAATATATTTGCAGAGTACGCAATGGACTGGGTAAAGGCAGGTGCAAGCATTGTCGGAGGATGTTGCGGAACAACACCAAAAACTATCGCTGCAATCCGAAATCACTGTAAAAGAGTGTAATTTATGCAAGAATATCTATTAGTATTAGTTTACATTACACGCAATCAAATCATGTAATCCATAAATAGGAGCACCCGATGATTACTTTAAATACTCTCAAAATTACTACCCTTGCAGTAGTAACTGCACTTTCACTTAACGCTTGTAAGAGCACAAGCAGTACGCTGCAAACTGCTGAGTCGCGTGTATCGATTGCTGATGGCAATGCCCGTGCAGAAGCCTATTTGAATGACGCTGGCAGAAAAATCAGAATGGCAATTGCAAATGGTGAGATGACTGAAGAGGAAGGTCGCTTAAAGTACGCTGGTATTACTAAACGCGTTGAGAAACGCATGGCTGGTACCAAGTCAAAAACAGTAGACACTGATGCGCGAGCTCGATATAAAGAAGCTTCTGACAAGATGCTGAAAATGGTTGAAGCTGGTGAAATCACTCGCGAACAAATGCAAACACGACTTGACGGAATGAGAGAGAGAATGCGCAAGTAAAATGCTCATTTTCAATCAAGCTATAAATCTTCAAGATTGACTATGTTAAGAATAATATAATGATGTTTAGAAACTGTATTTTAGTATTAGTCTTACATACGTTTTTTATAACAATCACTTTTGCAAATGCTCCGGTCGATGCTGCACGGGAACTTGAAGATTTTGGTGGCACACTGAAAGCGGCTGTTATGAGTGGTGCAATGAGTCAAGAAGACGCTGCAAAGGCATACTTCATTATCGCTGAGCGACTAGGGTTGGGTAGGAAAGAAGCCAGTAGCGACAAAAAAAGCGCATCAAAAGAAAACAAGAAGCAAGAAAACCAAAAAAGAAGCTTTTATCTACATACGCCATCTCCATTGAATGTTGAAGCCTTGTTTCAGCCAGAATTTTTGCGACGTGACCTTTTAACTATCAGCGAAGACACGGGTTTAGACAAAACGCAGCAGATAATCCTCGAAGCTATTTTAGAAAACTACGAGGACTCTTTCAATACTGTAATAGTGCCACTGCAACAAGCGCTACAAAACTACGAGCGCGATGCAACTAATCGCTGGCTCTCTGATGTACTTGGGAATATTGCAATACCAGATGCAATAGATGCTGAAAATTCTATTAGGGAACAAATAGCCGAGTGGCGAGTGTCAAAAAATATAGAAGAAGACAATGAGGCATTACAAGAATTTGAAGAGCGTTTACTTACGTTAACTAGAAATATGGATGAACGGCTTGATGTGCTTCGCACGCGAGTAGCAACTGATATTTCAAAGCTAGAAAACATAGATATTACATCTTCTGATTTACTTGAAATCGCCAAAAAACTAAGGGATGATCGCGAACAACTTCGATTAGATTGTATCCAGTCAATTCATGTCATCCTTTTAGAGAAACAGCGCGGGGAAAACGATGCTATTTATAATAATGCCATCAGTTCACAACAGATACAAAATATGTTACATCATGGCCGTTTGTCTGGCGACTCAATGGATTTATGGAGCGCACTATCTCAAGTAGATATACCTTTATCTGAAGATAATGCATACCCCGGTGCATTTAATCAGGCAAAATCTATTTTAAAAAATCGAGTCACTGACATTGCAGAACTCTTTGATGCACGATTAACTGCAACAATCAACAGAGAAATTGCTGGACTTGAATTACAAGTGAAAATTGATCTTGCTGGAGGTGATTCGCCGCATACCGATGAGCCAATAAACGCATCCAAATTTGAAAATAAAATTAA
>JABJDN010000200.1 GCA_018665385.1 Phycisphaerae bacterium
AAAACAATTGATGCAAGGTTTTTTGGAAACGCGCAACAACGGCGTCGATGGATTAAACGGCACGTCTATCCAAAACTTCCCGCACGTTGGCTTTTTCGATTCCTTTGGATGTACTTTTTAAAATTAGGATTCCTTGATGGCATGACGGGCTTACGGTTTTGCTTGTTCATTTCTTCATACGAATTATTAATCTCTTTGAAAACAGTTGAATTGAAACAGGAGGCATCGCATGGCTGTTGAAGATCGACACGAGAGTCCCTACACTTTGCAAGAAAAGATTTGGCGATTACTTTGGGCAATTGTGCAGGCGACGGTATTTCGATTCTCGTTTCATACGTGGAACCCGTGGCGAATCTTTTTACTTCGTTCGTACGGCGCAACAATTGATGCAAGTTGCATCATCCGTCGTACTGTAAAAATTGAATGTCCTTGGAATTTAACGATGGGTAAAAATAGTTGCCTTGGTGATGGGGCGATTGTGTATTGCCTTGGGAAAATTACTATTGGAGAAAGAGTCTCCGTGTCGCAATATGCGCATCTATGTGCCGGAACGCATGATTACACAAAAAGCGAAATGCCACTAATCCGGCCCCCAATTATAATTTGTGACGATGTCTGGCTCGCCGCAGACAGTTTCGTAGGTCCAAACGTCACTGTGGGCGAATGGGCAATTCTTGGCGCAAGAGGCGTTGCAATGCGGGACTTAGACCCGCACACAATTTATGCTGGTAACCCCGCAGTCATTATCAAAAAAAGGGCCTCCTAACGCCCCATTTTCGTAATACCTCCGAGGTAACCTCTGTGTCAACCTCTGAGGTAAATGGGTCAGTTTTCATGCCTTTTTTCTTTTTGATGCGGTTTTTCACCTCCAATCGACGTTTTTACACCCATAAACTCCTCTGTGTCGTCCTCTGAGGTAACCTCTGTGTCAACCTCTGCGGAATCCTCTAAGGCTATCACTGTGTCTGCCTCAGAGGATTCCGCAGAGGTACTATCAATAGAAGTGGTGGTGTAGTCTTTTGGGCAGAGTTGGCGTATCCTCTACTGTATGAACAGTAAAAAGACATTTTCTTTGGCGCATAGACGCGCTTTTACACTTATTGAACTTCTCGTTGTTATCGCGATAATTGGTATTTTGATGTCGCTCTTACTACCAGCCCTTGGCAGAGCGTTTGCAACAGCGAAATCTTCCGAGGATAAGCAGCGTCTCAAGGGTCTGTACAGTGCCACCGTGCTTGATGCGTCAGGGAACGAAGGCAATTTGCCTAGACCTAGCGATTACTCGAAAGATTATCCTGACGCTGATCACGACACTACAGACACAACGTCGAATCTTATGTCCATGTTGATTGCTCGAAACTATTTTAATACAGAATTCCTCATTAGCCCAGTTGAGACTAATCCAAACATAAAAGATATCAATGGGGAAGATCTAATCTACGACTACGACTCTATCGATGGCGAAAACATTTTTTGGGACGATCAATTCAATGCGGACTTGTCAACTGCTACTGCATCAAACACAGTACACAATTCGTACGCGCATCAGGCGCTCTGCGGTGAACGAGTAAGGCTCAAGTGGAATACAACTGCTGGGCCTTCCGACATTATTTTCGCAAATCGTGGACCACAAGTAATGCCAGACGGCACATTCGATAGTGAAAGTCATACACTCGGATTTCATGGCGAAGCAGCCTTGTGGAAGGGGAACATAGTATCGGGCGATGGATCTGTTAAATTGGCGGGCTCTTTCTTCCCAGATGGCGTCGCGTATCAACCTCTTAATGGCATGCAACTAGGACCCGACAATATATTCATTGCGGATTGGAACGATATCCAAGTGAGTGGTGCACCTGCGGGTATGCCCGCGGGTGATAACTGGCTTGTAATTTGCAATCAAATCATTAGCGATAATGAAATTAGCAACGTGTACGATTAACAAGAGCACGCAGAGCATCACTCGTTTGCACAACTGTTTCGTAGCTAAGTGCCCCAGTAATTTTTGCTATATCTGCTCGTGAATCTTGCACATCGCCAGTCCGCGCAGGTTCAAATGTTACTTCCTCGTTTCCTGCCATACCTCGAACAAGTTCTAGCAAAGAAGCTGAACGGCCTGTTCCAACATTGAATACCTCCCCACGCAACGGGTTTGGATGGGATGCAGCAAGTAAATTTGCGTGAACAATATTTTCCACAGGTGTAAAGTCTCTTGTTTGCGAACCATTGCCATAGATTGTCGGAGTACCGCCATCTTGTATAGTTCGTGCAAAAGATGAAACTACTGCAGCATATTGCGAAGTTGGGTCTTGCCGTTCTCCAAACACGTTGAAGTAGCGAAGAGAAACAGCATCCACTTGAGCATCTTTCATGAGTTGTTCGCCCATCACCTTTGATTGTGCGTACGGGGACTCAGCAGAAACAGTATCTGTTTCAGAACTAGGTAACTCTGGCGAACTTCCATAACACGCAGCAGAGGATGCAAACATGACGCGGTCACAGTTCGCTCGTTCTGCAGCTTTCATTACATTGCTTGTACCTTTAATATTTGTCGCAAAACACGAGTCGGCATCGTCAAAACTTTCTGGAACTGAAACAAATGCTGCTTCATGAAAGACCAACGAACAACCACTGATTGCTTTATGAAGTACGGAAGCGTCTAGAAT
>JABJDN010000201.1 GCA_018665385.1 Phycisphaerae bacterium
AGAATTCGACTTGCTGGTTCAAGTTCTTATTTACGAACGCAAGCTTTAAGCAGGCTTTTCCTTGATAATATCTATTCCATAGGTTCAAGTTGGGTCACAATGGGGCCCGCAATTGGTCAGACTGCCTTGTTCTACGGCGCAAATGACATGGGCTCTGTGATGCTTGAAGAAAATGTAGTGAGTGCGGCTGGCACAACACATTGTTTGGACGAAGCAAAGATTTGCCGAATGATTCGCGAAGCGGGGTTTACTCCCGCAAAACGAAACAACTCGTACAACATTCTTGCAGTGCACGATGGTGAGGATGCCCCAGACAAACTTGTCAAAGATTGGTCGGAATCAAATAAGAACCGACTCTTCTCACACACATGTGATTCAGGGAGTGAGTCAACAACTGTCGAACTGACTGTTACACAGTAACTACAGAACTACAACATCTTTAGATTAATCTTCTGGTGCGTTCTTGGAAACTCGATTTTTAAATTCGTTTTCGAATGCTGAAGTAATCGGTCCAACTTTACCTGTACCCATAACTTTGTCGCCTATATGGCTTACGCCGATGACTTCAGCGGCGGTACCTGTCAAAAACACTTCGTCTGCAACCAATACTTCTTCTAGAGTAATCGTTCGCTCATGAATAATGTACCCAAGTTTTGGCGCGACGTCTTCAATCACAAATTTACGAGTAATCCCGTTTAGGATTCCTGCAGAAACCGGCGGAGTTGAGATTTTGCCGTCCTTGATGATGAAAATATTGTCACCTGTACATTCTGAAACTTCGCCCGAGCAATTAAGCATAAGGGCTTCAAGCACACCCGCATCGATAGCTTCAATTTTTGCGAGTATATTGTTAAGGTAATTCAAACTTTTGACTTGCGGGTCAAGACAATCTTGGTGCATCCGAGGGCGCTTCGCGACAATAATTGACATGCCATCTTCGTACATTTCTTTAGGGTAGAGTTTGATCGTTTCAGTGATGCAAAAGACAGTTGCTTTAGGGCACAAGAAAGGGTTCAACCCCAACGTTCCAGTTCCACGTGTAAATACCAAGCGTATGTAACCATCGGTTTGGTCATTCACTTTGACGGTGTCACGCACTATCTCTTCAAGTTCATCGATGGAGTACCCTGGATGCAACCGAATCGCTGCTGCAGACTCGAACATGCGTTGCAAATGCGAACGGAGTTTAAATATTTTCCTGTTATAAATACGGATACCTTCGAAGCAACCGTCGCCATACAACAAGCCATGGTCGTATACGCTTACTTTTGCTTCAGACGATTCAACAAATTCACCATTTATCCAAATTTTAGACATTTGCGTATTGTAACAGCCTTAGTGAGAACGCCCGTCTGCATGCATATAAGGGGCCTTATGGGTACTTTCTGCCCATTATTTCAAGTACATCGATGCTCGTAATGCTCCAATTTCCAGTTTCGTTCGGTGCAACAGTAATCCTCCAGCGTGAGGGAACTGTGCCAATTCTAGAGACTCGACTTAGCATAGAAACATCTAGCTCGACGCGATTTTTAAACTCCACAGGAATAATGCGTAGTACCGTGTTGAATTGCAACATATGCCTGGCATGAAACGCGTGCATGCTAGCAACGGCTCCGACTGCACCGCTCGAATCTATGCCGGGCCATTGATTTGGCATCTCGACATTTTTATCTAGTATGGTAAGAAGTGCATCACTGTCGTTTGCTTCCACCGCAACGACAAGACCACTAACAAGTATTCGGCCATGCTCTACTGGAGTGACAACGTAGTAGCCAATGAGAAACGTGACAATAGAAAGAATGCAAACAGCAACACCATACCGGAAGAACTCGCCCCTTCCATCAACAATACTCTTCCACAACAAGACAAATGCTATTGATGCAACAAGTGAAGTTGCCAGCCAATGGTGTTCAAAAAGTAAGTGCATTTCGTTTTAGACCGTATGATTAATTTAACGTAATACCGCTGTCTTTTGGTTCTGTTATATGTTTATCCACAATAGTCAACATGCGGTCAAGGTTCGCAAGTTCAGACAACACTCGTTTTGAGCGTACTTCACTTGAAGGTTCAGAGAGTAATGCGTACCGCAATTCTGCATCATCGAACACAGTGCACCCAACAAGTTCGAACAATGCCTCGTCTGTTAAAGATGGCTCGTTCACCCAATCGAGTATTGAACCATGGTTTTCGAGGCGAGATAAATTTGGTCGAAACAGCATATGCAGCAATTCTGTACGGTAGATGTCGTCAAGTTCTTCTTTGGCTTTTTCAAGCGGATGCAACGTAGCCCGCCGGTAGAGAACGTCGCCTGTGGGCGATTCTTCACTCATAATAGTGGCTCTGCACAATCCATACAGCATGAGATGAAAACCACCCCCAGCTTTTTCGTGTTGAATAGCTTGTGCTAAACACACCGCCTTTCGAATTGGTGAATTTGGTTCTAGATTTGGAGCACTAGAATCATCAATATAGGTTGCCAGAGCAATTTGTCCACTTCCATCGAGGGCGTGGTCTACAAGTTGCTTATACCTTGGCTCAAATACGGACAATGGCATGATTGTATGTGGGAGCAAAATAGTCTCTGGCAATGGCAAAATTGGAAATTGCTGTTTGAATTGGACTGCTACAGATTCCGTCATAACAATAATTATGATACGCCACAAATAACGTGTGGAGCAAAAATATTGCTTTTTTTCTTTGTTAGACGTTTACGCTTTTTTAAGAGATGCGCTACGCAAACGTATCATGACACTCTGTAAGCTCTTGCCCGGGCAAGCAGTCGCAGCCCATTCTTGATGTGTCCGCACTTTGGAAACTTGAACTTTGTATTTATTCATGAGCCCGCGAAGTGTTGATTCAATTGCTGCGAGTTGCGCTCTGTTGACTGATTGAAGTTCATAATTGCCGAGCATAACAACACCAATATTACCTTCGTTTTTTGCCCGAACATGGGCACCTTGCCATGCCAAAGGGCGAGCTTGCCACAATCGCCCAGCAGGGTCGATGGCAAAGTGGTACCCAATGTCACCCCATCGCCCTCCGTCTCTTCGAAGATGAGATTTACGAATCGTTTCAAGCCGTGCTGCAGCCGCTGATTTTGAAGTTGCAGTAAACGGCGTCATTCCATCGTGGTGCACAGTAATGTACCGAGCGGGTAGCATGCGGTTCATATTTTTAGGAATAGGTTGACCTTTTGCCCAAGACGAGCGCGAAATAGCTCCAAGATTCGCAGATGGCTCTGGCAACACGGCGCTTACTGTGGAAGTAGTAAAGTGCTCAGGAGGCAGCGGCGTCCAGATAGGGCTTGGTAAGGCACTTGTAACTTTTTTTGTTCCACAACCGACCAATGTCAACGCTGCAGCAAACAGAAATGTTCGCCTAGCGTAGCCTCCGCAAGGGAGTGGATTTTGTGGTGGTTGATCAGAATTTGTCATAGAAGTGTTGGTTTGAAGTGTATCGTCGAAAGCGAAGTTATGACTCCAAAAACAGAGAAATGGGAGGTCTAATATGGGCTTAAATAAAGGCATTATCGGGGGTAAAAAGGTATAATAATCATCTTGTGGCAGAGGACTTACGGCTAAGGTTTTTCCCACAAAGCAAGCACTTCCCACATACACCTTTATCTACTAGAAATTCCACTTTATGACACAACCTACAGATACATACACCTCTGAACAGATTCAGGTTCTTGAAGGATTGGAAGCAATTCGCAAAAGACCAGGAATGTACGTTGGTGGCACTGGTTTAAACGCCCTTCACCACCTTGTGTATGAATGTGTAGATAACGCAATTGACGAAGTCATGGCAGAATATGCCACCACGATTACAGTTCGCATAGGCGTAGATGGTTCTTGCACCGTTGTCGATGACGGCCGCGGAATGCCAATCGACAATATGAAAAGTGATAACCCGCTCATTGACGGGCGCCCCGCTGTTGAAGTCATCATGACTCAATTGCATGCAGGTGGCAAATTTGATGACAACGCATACAAAGTATCGGGCGGATTGCATGGCGTTGGAGTGAAGTGTGTGAATGCTTTATCGATATGGACGAACGTTGAAGTTATAAAAGAAACAGAAACATGGATGATTAGTTTCACCCGCGGCGATATTAAGAAACCGCTGCATAAAATTGAAGATTACACAGGCGAGAAACGATCGACTGGAACTCGCATCTCGTTTTTGCCAGACCCTGAAATTTTCCCTGACACTGTGTTTCGATACGAATCTCTTGAACATCGTCTGCGTGAACTTTCTTTTCTCAACCCAGGTGTTTCCATTCGATTCATCGACGAACGCGTAGATAAAGAAGGTAAAATCCGCGAGGAAACGTTTTGCAGCGAACATGGTTTATCCGATTATGTTGCCTATATAAATCGCGGCAAATCTGAGTACAGTTCGCCCATCAGCCTTTCCTATACCGATGAAGAAACTGGCATCGTCTGCGATATCGCCATGCAGTACACCGATGCAACTAGCGAAGTTTTGCTAGCTTTTGGTAATAACATCGTGAACCCAGATGGCGGCACACATGTTTCAGGCTTTAAGACATCGCTTACTAGAACTGTAAATGCATATGCAAAACGGAACAAATTAATCAAAGGACTTACACCAAGCGGTGATGACTTACGAGAAGGTTTGACATCGATTGTTTCAGTAAAACTAACAGAGCCCCAATTCAATAACCAAACCAAAGAAAAACTGTTGAATCCAGAGGTCGAAGGCATTGTCTCTTCCCTTGTTTCTAAATTACTCGGCGCATGGCTTGAAGAACACCCTGCTGAAGCAAAGAAAATTTGCCTGAAAGCAATACTTGCTGCCCAAGCACGCGAGGCCGCTCGCAAGGCCCGTGATTTAATCAAACGCAAAGGTGCACTTGAGTCTGGCGGAATGCCGCAGAAACTTGCTGATTGCGTTACAAATGATGTCGACCGCTCTGAACTGTACATTGTGGAAGGCGATTCTGCTGGTGGCTCAGCCAAAGGTGGACGCGATCACGATACGCAAGCTATTCTCCCCCTCAAAGGTAAAATCCTGAACGTCGAGAAAGCGCGAATCGACAAAGTCCTAGGCTTTGAAGAAATCCGTATTCTGATCCAAGCATTGCAATGCGGCATCGGCGAAGATTTCGACATTTCAAAATTGCGCTACGGTCGAATCATCATCATGACAGATGCCGATGTCGACGGTTCGCACATCCGTACCCTCTTGCTCACATTCTTCTTCAGACAAATGAGCGAACTTGTGCGGCAAGGGAAAATTTATATCGCCCAGCCTCCGCTGTACCAAGTGACTCGGAGCAAGAAAAGTTTCTATGTAAACAATGAAAACCAAATGACTTCTTTGCTGATGGATATGGTTATCGATTCTGCATCGCTCATTATCCGCGATGAAAATGATATTGAACTCCGCAGGATTTCAGGAGACGAACTTGGGCGTGTTGCGAAACATCTCACCAGATTGTCAGAACTTATTGAAATTGCAGAACGACGGGGTACGCCATTTGGAAAACTACTCGCTCTGCGCGAAAACGATCCAAAAGACACCAATCGCCTGCCAAGATTCAGAGTCGTATGGCCAAACAATGAGCAGGTCTGTTGGAGCGAAGAAGGTGCACGGAAAATCATTAGCGATAACAATCTGCTTATCGATGATCTAGCCGTAGACGTAGATGCAAGCATTGCTACGCGTATTGCTGCCCTCAGAGAATTACATGAAAACCGCGAAATTGATGTACTTGTAGAGACACTTGCCGAGTTTGACCTAGAGATTAACGACTACTTCTTAACGCAAGAAGAAACTGTCAGTGGCGAAAAGCTATCAACGAAATACGCTTGGGTAGTTGATCTGGCAACAGACAAAGAAGAAACTGTGGACGTTGCCAATATTCCTGATATTTTGGAATCGCTCCGGCAACTTGGACGTCGCGGTATTGAAATCAAACGCTTTAAGGGTCTTGGCGAAATGAACCCAGAAGAACTGTGGGACACAACGATGGATCCAGAGAAGCGCTTGTTGCTGCGAGTCACGTGGGATGCTGCATCAGATGCAGACCAATTGTTCACCACGCTTATGGGTGAACAAGTCGAATGCCGCAGGAAATACATCGAAGACCACGCACTCGAAGTTAAAAACCTCGATATTTAAGTATTGATTTGCAACTCAGCGAACGCTGCATCGCGCAAGCGGCAGGAATCGCATGCACCGCATGGCTCGTCTTCACTCGTTGGGTCGTAACAACTTCTTGTCATGGAATAATCCACGCCAAGGTTCAACCCTTCTTTGATAATCTCCACTTTTGTCATCTGCAAAAGCGGGGCATGAATTGTAAATGGATCACCCTCAACACCGGCTTTCGTGGCAAGATTTGCCATACTCTCAAACGCCTGAATAAATTCACTTCTGCAATCTGGATACCCAGAGTAATCCACTGAGTTCACGCCTATAAAAATATCGCGAGCGCCAATTGCTTCTGCGTACCCAAGCGCATGGCTTAGAAAAATCGTGTTCCTCGCGGGAACATACGTAACGGGTATGCCGTTGTCTTCACCCTGTTTTGGTACTGCAATATCTGCTGTAAGCGCAGACCCACCCCATGCTGATAAATCTGTAGTTGATACCACATGGTCAGAAACACCAAGAAAAGCAGCTACTTTTTTTGCGGAATCAATTTCAGAAGAGTGTCGTTGGCCATAGGAAAAACTAAGTGCATGGCACGCATACCCTTGGGAATTTGCAATCGCTAAAACCGTTGCCGAGTCAAGCCCACCTGACAATAAAATAATCGCGGGTTTACCCTTTGTCTTCATGCAGCACGTCGTTTTCACGAGGGTTCGGTAAGTGCTCTTTCAATTCTTCAAGCAACTGTTTTGTTTCGTCGTCTATTTCTTTTGGCGCAACAATTGTAACCACTGCGTAGAAGTCGCCTTTTTTACCCGCTGGTGATTCGCACCCCTTAGCACGCACCCGCAACCGAGAGTTACTCGAAACCCCAGGAGGTATAGACATTTCAACAGAGCCGCCAAGAGGAAGCGGCACCGTGATCTTTGTGCCTAGCGCTGCTTCGGCGATATTAAGTTCGACATCCATTTCTACATCAAGGCCATTGCGTTGGTACACGGGATGACCGCCAACTGAGACCGTAACAATCATGTCTCCAGCAGGACCGCCCATGGCTCCAGCGTGCCCCTTGCCAGCAAGGCGGAGTTTATTCCCGCTTTCGATGCCAGCTGGTATCTTCAATGTTGCAGTTGAATTACCAACACGTATTTCTTCCGTACCGCCCTTGAGAGCTGTCATAAATGTGACGGTTATTTCATTGCTCTGGTCTTGGCCCTTCATTGCTTGGCCCCTGCCCGCGCCTTCTCTGCCAAATGGTGAGCCAGCACCACCGCCACCAAATGAGGAACCGAAAATATCTGAGAAATCGACAGTTTGACCATAACCACCCCCGCCACCCGCTTGAGACCAGCGTGGATCGCCTCTAAAACCGCTTGCTCCCTGGCCTGCACCTGTAGAGCCATATTGATCGTACATCCTGCGTTTTTCTGCATCTGAGAGCGTGTCGTATGCTTCTTGCACTTCTGCGAATTTAGTGACAGCGTCCTCAGCCTTATTTACATCAGGATGGTATTTCCTTGCAAGTTTGCGGTAAGCCTTTCGAATCTCGTCTGCAGTTGCAGAACGGCTCACTCCTAATAGTTTGTAATAGTCTGTTGATGATGCCATAGTGTTCTCTTGCAAGGAACAGTATACCTGACTCCGAGTTCCGCTATCCTGTATGTACTTTCAATGGCAAATGTTCAAAAATCTAGTGATACAGCAATGTCCATCGGCGATCATATCGAGGAGCTACGAATACGTATTATCTGGTCGATAATTCCCCCGTTGCCACTCGCTATTCTTTTCTTTTTCTTGGCTGATACGATAGTGCGATGGTTCCTTATTCCTTTGCATATTGTTCTTGAAGACCACGGGCTACCAACGCACGTGCAAGTGTTAAGCCCACCAGAATTTCTACTCGCAGAAATGAAAATTGCCCTCGGTGCTGCGATACTCACAGCTGGTCCATGGATTCTTATTCAACTATGGAAATTTGTTTCACCAGGGTTACACATTCATGAACGAAGATTTGTGTATTTCTTGATTCCACTAAGCACATTGCTTGGTGCAGGCGGCTTGCTGTTGATGTACTTTTTCATGTTGCCAGTCATACTTGATTTCATGGTATCGCTTGCTGGGCACGTTGAAGTTGCCGTACAAACTATAACCATCGGCGAAAGTATCTCTAGTGTTTCGTACCCTTTCCTAGAGGCGCAACCCACCTTTGCTGCTGCAGGCGACGCGTGGGTGAAAATGCCAGAAGGTGTACTGCATATTGCAATTCCAACAACAGATGGAACATCGCTCACGACCCTGACTGCACCTTTGAATAATGGTTCGCTCATCTCTCAACAATTTCAATTGAGTACATACTTGGGCTTTGTCATCATGTTGATGTTCTCCATTGCAATTGCATTCCAGTTACCTGTTGTCATGCTTCTACTTGGGTGGCTAGGAGTCGCAAGAGCAGATTGGCTACGAAAAAATCGGCGGTATGCGGTGCTTATTCTTGCCGTTATCTCTGCCTTCATCACGCCCCAAGATGTCATTTCGATGCTCATGATGCTTATTCCTTTGTACCTTTTATACGAACTTGGAATTCAACTCATTGTGTGGGTACCAACAAGCAAAGTAGCGGGCGATAAGAACCATGACGATGCATGATGAGACGATGATGCGGAATGCTATTGCGCTCGCACATCAAGCCTCTGCATTGGAAGAAGTTCCAATTGGTGCAGTTATTTATTGCGACGGCGTTGTCGTTGGTGAAGGCTTTAACACAAAAGAAACCACCAATGATCCAACAAGACATGCCGAGATGAACGCGATCACAGATGCGTCAAAACGTTTGGGACGATGGCGACTACACGACTGCACGCTCGTTGTTACATTAGAGCCTTGTCCAATGTGCGCTGGTGCTATTGTGAACGCGCGACTCGATCGCGTAGTATTTGGAGCAAGCGATCAAAAATCTGGTGCGTGTAGAACGCTCTATAAAATTGCAGATGACCCAAGGCTAAACCATCGATGCGAAGTTACAGGCGGCGTTCTTGAAGAAGAATGTGTTGGGTTATTGCAAGCGTTCTTTACAGATCGCCGGTAAGAAGCGCTTCAACAACTACCGTTGCATAGCTTCCTGCGGGTAAATCAAACTGTACGCTTACACAATCTTTTTCTAAGGAAATCGCAGTGTTTTTGAGTGGAACGCAAAGTGGTCTACGCTCACCTTCAGCGAACTTCTTCATGCCAATCAAGTGCTCTTCTGTAACGCCAAAGCCGTCAAGTACTTCTTGTTCCATACGTTCTATATCCGCAGATGGGTGCCTCATTTTTGAACCCCACAGCGGGCCGCTCGGCGATATTAAAAACTGCATACTTCGCTCGACAATTTCAGGCGAACCAACTTCTTCTAGAGCAATTTCAAAAGTCCTACCCCCACCATCAAGTTTCCATACCAAATCACCTTCTACAATAGTGTTGAACGAGTTTGCTGCAACACGTCGTTTCAAAACCTCATTAAAAATAAGCGCCTGAAAGGCATTCACACAAAGTTTTGAAAGAGTGTGTGGAATTGTTTTGCAAACTTGCTCTGCAGACTTCCCCCTTGCAAGTGCCTCTAAAATGTTTCGCTGCGCTGGTTGGCCAAACGGCCACGCATCCAATGCGTTTTGGAATTCTCCCGCGTCCGCTAATTCGTGATGGCGGTCTGTACCTGCAAGAAGTACAGCAATAACTTTGTCCCATTCTTTTGTAATGATATATTGCCCCACGAACTGGTTGTCATTTTTATTTCCAAACCGTTGCGGGCCAAATGCATTGGGCAATCCGTTTCTTTGCAATGCTTGCAACCGTTGTTCAAGACAATTAAAATTTTCCTTAAGCACTTCACGCAAACGCAGTGTAAATTTGTTCCCCATCAAATGGCCTGCGCGGAGTTTGTTTTTATGCCACGAATGCGTGCAAATTTTAATCCCACCTATTGAATCTGGTACTGAAACTGTTTGACCTGGCAGATGCACCGATACCCACTGGGAAGTAATTGCTTTTAAATCTTTTCTTCCTGCAGAACCAATATGGCGTTTCTTAACACCGAAATATGTGGCAATGTGTCGGATGAGATGCTCATGCGACATGTTCGTTTTTTGAACATGCAAATACAAATGTTCACCTTCACCGCAAGGTTCGTACAGTGGAATCTCTTCCACAATAAAATCTTCTGACGATGACTTAAGCACTCCGTGAATGTGGGTTTTACTACCAGCCAAAGTCATCAGGTGTTTCTGGTGCATCGAGATCTTTTTCAACCTCGTCAAGTACATGTTCTTCTACAAAAATGGGAACCTGAACAGCGACGCCAAGAGCAATTGCATCAGATGGCCTGCTATCAATAACGATAACTGCCTCAGCCTCCTGAATGAACAATTTGGCAAAAAATGTGCCGTCGGTTAAATCGTCAATGACGATTTTTTGCAGAGTTCCGCCAAGTGTTTGTATAACATCTGCGAGTAGTTCGTGTGTTTGGGGCCGCTCTGGTTCGATACCTTTTAGACGGCGATCAATGGCGTATGCTTCGGGTTTCCCAACAACAATTGGAAACCTTCGCGTTCCGTTGACTTCGTGCAATTCAATGAACTGGGCGTCCGAGATCTCGCGGATGAGTATTCGTGATAATTCCATTTCTACAAGCATAGCGAGGTGTATCATACGACCCTTTATGCATCGCTTTTTACCGGCATATATGCTATTATTCGGATTAATGAATAAAGGCACCGATCTATGACACACCAAACACATCTTTTCACTTCTGAATCCGTATCAATGGGGCATCCTGACAAGGTTTCTGACCAAATATCAGATGCCATTCTTGATGAAATGTTACAAGTAGATCCAAACAGTCGTGTAGCAGTAGAAACGCTCGTTACGACTGGACTTGTTGTAGTTGCTGGTGAGGTAACGTGCGACGGATATGTTGATATCCCAACGGTAGTGCGTAATACCATTCGACGAATCGGGTATACCGATGCGAACCTTGGGTTTGACGCAGATAGTTGCGCAGTCATGGTCACGCTAGATAAGCAATCCCCTGATATTGGCCAAGGTGTCGACGTCGATTCTGGTCTCCATAAAGAACAAGGCGCTGGCGATCAGGGTCTTATGTTTGGCTATGCGTGCAAAGACACCGAGTCACTCATGCCCCTTGCAATAGACCTTTCCCACTTACTTGTAGCCAAACAAGCAGAAGTGCGCCAAGCTGGGACGATTCCTGAACTTCGCCCTGATGCAAAAAGCCAAGTCACTGTTGAATACGATGGCAATGAACCACGACGCGTAACTGCTGTTGTGCTTTCGACCCAACACGGCCCAATGTGGTCAGAAAACCAAGCAGGTTTATCCGATGCGGTTATTGAACATGTCATCAAACCAGTACTTGGTGCTTGGTGGAATGAAGATATCACTATTCACGTAAACCCTACAGGTAAATTTGAAATAGGTGGACCAAAAGGCGATTGCGGTCTTACTGGTCGAAAAATAATCGTTGATACATACGGTGGCCGAGGCCGCCACGGTGGTGGTGCTTTCTCCGGCAAAGACCCAAGTAAAGTAGACCGTTCAGCTGCGTATATGGCTCGTTACATTGCAAAAAATATTGTTGCTGCTGACCTAGCCGATTGTTGCGAAATACAACTCAGTTACGCTATCGGAGTTGCTGAACCTGTTTCTATATTTGTAGATTGCCAAGGCACTGCAAAAATGGACGAGGTTGCGATTGCGGAGCTTGTAACGAAAACCTTTGACCTTACTCCAACCGGCATCATTTCTTCGCTTGGCTTGTTGGCTCCAATCTACGCACACAGTGCATACCACGGTCACTTTGGTCGTACGCCTGATGAGGGTTGTATCGGTTCATTTTCATGGGAAAAAACGGATAAAGCTGACATGTTAAAGAACGCTTGCAATTCCACAGCAGCAACAAAATAATGGCATGTCCACGCGATGTTGTCACGAGGCGACTCGCTGGGCAATTTAAACGTTTTCCGTCTATCGACGTAACACCGCTTCTTGTAGATGAACTCGATGGAAGAGATGCTGGCCTTGCTCGTGCTATTGATCACGCAGTACACCGCCGTTGGTATTCGCTTGCAGCAATCATCTCGCATACAAGTAGCAGAAAACTCCACACTCTCGATGCCCAAGTTGGTGCAACACTCCTCGTCGCCACCGCCCAACTATTACTGCTCGATAGAATTCCAGACCATGCAGTTATTCATAGTGCAGTAGAGTGGGTAAAATCAAAAGGCGATAACCCTCGCGCTGCTGGTTTTGTAAATGCTGTGCTTCGAAAAATTACACGCATCCGCGGAGAAAAAATTCAAAAGGGAATCATCGGAGAAGCCCATCATTTCTTGCGGGGCGACGGAAGTGCTTGGGAACTTGTTGAGCCTGTATTCAAAAACGACACTTCTGGGCAAACAGGTTTTTCCGTTAAATCGTGGAAACGGATGGCTGAAGAGTTTGGCGCAGAACTTGCAACAACTCTCGCAAGCAATAGCCTTGTAGAACCACCAATCATAGTTACCAATTCTGGTAGTGATCCATTACCAAGCGAAGTTATTCCCCACACTCTGCAGGGTTTTGGAATTGTGCCCGGCGATTTTTCACTTATTGAACTCTTTGAGGCGAACCAAACGTTACGCGTGCAGGACCCAACTTCTGCAAATTCGCTCTCGCTTGCAAAAACACTTTCACCGCGTAGAATTCTTGATCTTTGCGCAGGACGAGGGACGAAAACAAAACAATTGCGAGCAATGTTTCCCGATGCATACATTGGCGCAACAGAACCGAATGAGCCCCGCAGAGAATCGTTGCATGAAATAGCAGACGAATATAACATCGCTGTATATACGCCAGAAACCCAAGGTCCAACTGAGCCTTTCGATCTTATACTTGTAGATGCGCCGTGCTCCAACTCCGGTGTTTTTGCTCGAAGACCCGAAGCAAAATACAGATACAACAATAAAAGTATTGATTCTGTCGTGGACCTTCAGAGAGAAATACTTGATGAAGCAGTAGAAGTCTTGTTGCCAAAGGGGCACCTTCTGTATGCAACGTGCAGTGTGGATGATGCTGAAAACGAGGGGCAAGCAAACTGGCTTTCAACCAAGAAGAAACTCCTCCATTGCGAACAACTAAGAACACTCCCTTCTGGGTGCCCTGGCTCTGACCCAGCTTCTTGGCACGATGGCGGATACGCCGTGCTTATGCAAGCGCAATAGTTCTTGGCAATTGACGTATAGAGTGTTACAATCTCACTCTTACCGTTTTTGGAAACAAACATGAATCTGCTCGACCTCCTTAATGAAAAAACAATGATTGCTCCGTTGCAGGCAACAGAGAAGCAAGGCGCTATTTGCGAACTTATCGAAGTTCTAGCATCGCATAATCTCATTTCTGATGCAGATGCAATTTGCCAAGTTGTCTGGGAACGCGAGTTGCAACGCACAACCGGCATTGGCGAGGGCTTAGCAATTCCACACGGCAGATGCGACAAACTTGATTCAATGGTTATGGCAATGGGAAGACCAGCGACTCCTATCGATTTCGCTAGTCCAGACAAACGCCCAGTTGAGCTAATTATCTTACTTGTTTCTCCTACGGAAAACACATCGGACCATATTCAGGCCCTTGGAAGAATTAGCCGGCTCATGGTTGATAGATCCTTCCGCGAAGCTTCTTACGCAACTGAAGATTCGAAAACGCTCTTTGATCTTTTTAAAGAAACGCTGACAGCCCAGCTCGCTTAGTTATCTATTTTGCAACTGCTCTGCTAACAGTTGTTTTGCTTTTTCTAATGCAAACACTGCTTTCTCGTTACGGCCATCGCTGTCAAGCGCTCTTGCGTACAACCTCCACATTACAGGGTCCTGCATATCCTCATCAACAAGTTGCTGTGCAATATGTACGGCAGTCGAGGTGTTACCAGATTCTAATTCCAACAGTGCAAGTTGAATTCGCAACCGCTTCGCGTTTGGGTTTGATTGCACTGCTTTGTGGGATGCCTGAATTGCACGCTCGAATTGCATCTCGCGCTTGAGCCAACCAACGTAGTCTTCCCACACGAGTTCCCAGTGCAAATTTACTTTTAGACGTGATGCGTAGAGTTGATCAATTGGAACAAACTGTGCGTGGTATTGCATGTTTTGGCCAAGTAACATCGTAGATCGCTCATCTTGCCCTACCCGGGCATCAATCCGTTGATATAAACGGTACGAATCAATAAATTGATGTTCCGAATCAAAATACCGCGCCACCTCTATATCTATATTAGGGTTACTTGCAAGGGCAATTCCACCATCTGATATAGAGCTTGCCTTAGAGTAATACCACAATGCTTCATCGTTGTTGTTAGTTGCCATCGCGCGATCGCCCATGAAATGAAATGCCTGTACTGTCGCGCTTTGCACAGTCCACAGTGCTACAACAAGTGCAAACACTAAAAACAAGATGCCTTTTCCAGACACTTTTCCGTGCAGCTTCAATTGTTTTCCATGGAAATGAGCGTTGGCATCACGAAGGAGTCGCCATGCTTTCCATAGCACCCATGTTGTGACAAGCGAAACTCCAACCGCCATGAGCATAGGGATAACTGCGTACAAACTACGGAACGCGAAAAATCCAATCAAAAAAGCGATTGCAATACAGATTTCTTCTGCAATTCCCAAGTCGTACTTTTTCTTTTTCGTTCGTTTCCCAAATGCGATTGGTCCAACACCAATACTAAGCGCATCGTTTGGGCAAGCATCGACGCAGTCCATAATCTTCATGCAACCTGAATCGATAACCATACTGTACAAATGTACTTCTTCATGTACTCGAACATTAGACGTACACGCAGCGGTGCATTTTCCGCACTGTTGGCAGTTATCATTTACCCGAATCCGAACTGGAGCAATACTTTCTAGTGGCGCGAAGAATCCACCGTACGGGCAACCATACGTGCAGAACCCCTTAGCACCAAGTACATAGACCGTTGCAAAACCGCAAATTAAAAGATATGGAATTGCGACAATCGGTGATGCAAAAGAACTCCAATACTCTTCGGTAACAAACTCTGTGCGCACAGTCGGAAATGGCAACTTCAAAATTACAAATCTGTAAAATAACGGCCATACAAACATGTACAATCCAAGCCCTAGTGGAAACCACATTAGGATCCGTGCCCTAAATGGTTTTGGACGAATGCCAAGTTTTCGCATGAGTGCATAACACCAATCTTGCAGAAGGACTACATGGCATGCCCAACCACAAAACCATCTTCCAAAAAGTACTGTTGAAAGTAGAGTGACTGCAAAGAAAATAGTCCCTACGTTGAGAATACCGTTTGCAACAAAATCGATACCTTCTGAGGGCTCTACTGGGGTGAACGTTTTTCCACCGAACCACCCATATTTTTTGCCTAAAAGCCAGACAACAATATGCAGAACGATCAACGCCTGAACAGCCAGCAAAACAATCCAACGCAATGTAGAACGCTTGCGTTTTTGGATAACCTTCAAAGAGATGACAGGGGTTTTGGTGCTCACAGAAGTACTCTATCGGAAGATTGAATGGGGCCTGGTGCACAATCTGAACAAATTATTCGTTCATATTGTGCTCAATACACTAATTCACCCTGCAAGCAAATCTGCGGGGAATTGCATTTCAAATACTTCACGGATTTTCCCTAAGGCTCGAATCTGCACTTGCCGTACTCGCTCTTTTGAAATACCAAGAACTCGCCCTACTTTTTCAAGCGTGAGCCTAGGTGGGTTTTGTGCTGCGAACAAGCCGAAGCGGTAGCGGAGAACCTCTTGTTCGACAGCTGTTAACTGTGCTTCACCGCTCCGAACAATGGTTCGTAATGCATGGATGTGCTCTTGTGGAATATCGAATTCAAACTCATTACGTAGCACTGGTTCTCGATCTGTATCAAATTCAAACGGAATAGTATCGCGATGTTTAGATTGTTTTCGACCGAAGCGATTAAATGCTGTTGTAAGCGCGCGACACGCATACGTAGAAAATTTAAATCCAAGTTCACAATTAAATCGATCAACAGAGCGAACAAGAGCAACATTTCCTTCGGCAACTAAGTCCGCATACTCGCCGGTTGCCCAAGAACGTTTCGCCATAGCTAGAACTAACGCAAGGTTACGCTCAACTATATGTGCACGTTTATCAATAGAAATATCATACCAACGCACAAGTTCGTGCAAATCATGTTGCTTTGGTTTTCGCGAGTGTGTGATTTTGTCTTGTAAGGTTTGCAATTGTAGTCTCGCGTAATTGTATTGCCGAAACAAAACACCCTCTTCTTCACGTGTAAGTAAGGCAGCGACTGTTCGTTTTGGCGGCATTGCACGATCGATTGCTGGGCTGTACCAGGAGATCGGCAAGCGTGGAATAATATTCGGGATTTCAAACACGAGTTCCTCAGCATTCTTCTTAGTGAAGCAAGGAGATTCGATAACCAAGACTGGATCTGTTAATGCTTGATGAACTTTATCTTGTTCAATCACTAGGCGACCGCTTGTGGGTGTAGTTTTGTTCCTGTTCTTCTTTGGCATGAGCTGCATTTCGTTCCCCCCGTTGTTAAGACATGAACGCACGAAACACGCACGTCACACCTTCTACGCAGCTCAATTGGAAATGCGTATCGAATTTGCAATTTTTATTAAAAAAA